>JBDNGP010000240.1:0-48502 GCA_041689265.1 Verrucomicrobiota bacterium | reverse complement strand
TGCCGGTCCGAACGGGTTCAAGCCCCTCCACCGGTACCACTTTAATCGATTCAGTTTTTCCTCTCTCTCTTTCTTGCCGAGCCCGCCCAAGGCTGGCTGTCCGATTTCGCGAGTCCCGCAGGTCAGTCCTTCTTTGCTGCTTTTTCCTTTTGCTTGCAGGTTTCCCACCAGACCGGCAGACGCTGGTCGAGTTCCAGCTCCGCGAGATAGTCGGCATCCACCGGCAGTGAGCTTGCACCGGACATTTCCGCGTGGCCAATGGCGTTCGCGGCGTGAACGGCGGTCAACGGGCAGAATGTTTTGCTGAACAGTTGCGCCGGATGATGATGCAGCGCGACCGCCTCCACGATGCTCAGGGGAAGTCCCCAGATTGCGAGCATGCAGGCACCCAGCTCCGCGTGGCTTGCACCCAAAACTTCCTCCTCGGCTTCGCACAAACTGCACCCACGCGAGTGTGCCATCATCGCCGCCTCTGAGAACTGTTCCGGCATGTTCGCGGCGAGGGCGAGCTTGCCGATGTCGTGCAACATTCCCGCCGTGTAGGATTCTTCCACCATCGGTTTGTCTGCGCCCTCTTCTTCGGCGATCCAACGGGCGAAATTGCCGGTGCGGATTGAATGCTGCCACAAATGGCCGATCGAAAAATCCGCCGTGCTGATCTGGTCGAAGTAGGAAAATGAATGCGCGAGCAGGATCACCGATTTGGTCGTGTCCACACCGAGAAACATGACCGCTTCCGACGGGCTGGCGACGGTTCGTTTCAGGCTGAACACGGCGGAGTTGACCAGTTGAAGAACTTTCGCGGCCATCGCCGGATCCTTGGCGATCATGTCGCCGACGTTCTCCAGCGAGGAGTCTGGTGACTGCAGTTCCTTGACGACCTGAAAGTAAAGCTGCGGCGGGCTGGGCAGCTTGTTCATCTGCGCGAGCAGCGAGCGGACTTTCTCGCCCGGCAACCACGTCTCGTAAGCGAACGCCCGTTCAAACGCGGCGGCGAGCGTCTGCGGTTCGGCAGGCTTGGAAAGAAACTGGTGGGCGGTGCCGACGCATTTCATGGTCGCCTGCCGGTCGGAAAGATCAGACAACACGAACCGCAGAATGTTGGGATGCCGGTCCATGACCTCGTTCAGCAGCTGCGCGCCATTGATGACGGACAGACGCAGTTCAGTCACGACCGCGTCGAAGGCGCTGTTCTGAAGTTGGTCGAACGCATCCGTGCTGGAGCCGACAAACACCATGTCGTAGCGTCCGGAAAGTTCGGCAAGCTGCGATTCGAGCTCCTTGCGGGCCTTGGGTTGCTCTTCGACAAAGAGAATTTTGCGTTTCATATTTTTCCTGACTTAAATTCTTAACAGCGAATCCTGAGTGCCTTGTTCGTCCTCATTCGCCGGCGACCAGTGCAGCCCCCGCAACGCACGCGCGGCGGACCGGCAGACCCAGTGACTGGAATCGTGCATCGCTGGAACAATGGACTCGACCGCTTTCTTGTCACCGATTCGTCCGAGCGCCTCGACCGCCGCCTGGCGCAGGTCGCTGTCAAAATCTTCCAGCATCCGCACAAAAATTTCCGTCGCGTTTTGCCGTCGCATCTGGCTCGCGTCGAGCAGGTGTGCAAGCGATGGCTCGACCGGCCTTACTTCGCCGACTTTTCCCAAAACATCCGCCGCCGCCTGGCGTACCCAGTATTCTTTGTGCTTCAGCGCGGCCTTCAGTTTTGGAATTGCGCTGCGGGCGCCGGCGGATTGTTCCCAATGCCGGTCCAGCCGTCGCAACGCCGTCGTGGCCAGCCCGCGCACGCTGTCCTGTTCATCCGTCAGAGCAGTGACCAGCGGTTCGATCGCGACCAGATCGCCGATCTCTGACAACGCGCGGATCGCTGCTTCCCGCACCTCGCGGTCGGTGTCCCGCAACGCGCCCGCCAGCGGCGGGACGGATTCCGGATTCTTGAACGCGCCCAACGCCTTCGCAACCGCCTGCCGAACTTCCCAGTTCGGGTCCTTCAACAAAAGTGTCAATGGCCCGACAGCCTGCGGATCGCCGAGCTTTGTCAGGCCGGTGACCGCTTCGGTGCGCACGTAGGAATCCTTGTCCTTCAACGCCACGATCATCGCGCCGACCGCCGAGTTGTCGCCAATCCGGGCAAGGGCATCGATGGCCGACGCGCGGACGTTTTTATCCTCGTCCTGCAGCGCCGCAAGAATGGGTTTTACCACCCGGGCGTCGCCGATCTTGCTCATCGCTTCGAGCGCGGCCTGGCGTTTGTAGTAAACGCCGTCCTTCATCGCCAAACTCAGCGCTTCAACACCGGCCGCACCCTGGATCGCGGCTTTCTCAAAATCACCCAGCGCGGTCCAACGCCATGCCTCGTCCGCCGGGGACGATGGTCGCCATTTTCGCGTATCCAACGCCTGGACCGCCTGCCAGCGCACTGTGCTGGCGGGGTCTTTTAACAGAGTCAGCAATCGTTCAATGACCGCCTCGGAACCGCACCACTTCAGTACTTCGGCAGTTGCCGCGCGAACTGAAGGGGCGGGATCGTAAAACGTGGATTGCAGGTAGGCCTCAACCTGACCGGGATCGACCTGTGCCAGCGCGTGGATCGCGGCCACACGCACTGTGGCGTCCGCGTCTTTCAGTGCGATCTTGAGCGGTTCCGCCAGCTTCTCGCCGCCCTCGGTCCCCAGCTTTTCCACGGCCTGACGGCGGGTCGCCGCGTCCTTGGATTTCAGCTGTTGCAGGTTCCACCAGCGCATGTCGTTACATCTAAACAGGTACTATCGGCAGCCGAACGGCAAATGTTTAGCAAATTTTCATCCGCCCGAACAGCGGGTGAAACCATCGGCCTGACGCCGGGAATCGTTTTCGCGTTGATCAGGGCAGAACAATGGCCGGACGTTGGGAGTGCGAAGCATCGGCTGCAGTGCGACGCGCCTTGATCGCGAGGTAGGGTGGAACAAATCGGCAGCGATAGGCAAACGATCCGACTCCAGCGTCCGGTTTCGTATGATCTGGTTCCGCCACGTCTTCAATCACAAATCCGGCCTGACACAGGCCGCCCAGCAGCGTGCCGAGACGGTGCAGGTATTCGATCGTTCCGGCTTCGCGATGCAGGCAGCGGTCGCGTTCCGGCGGCAACGGTTCGTTGCGCACGCACGGTTCAGTGATGACAAATTTTGCCTGGACTCCGACCGGTCCCGGCGAGGCCTGAAGTGACACCGGTTGCTTGTGTTGGCTTACATAAATGCCGCCTTTACACAGGACTCTCGCAACTTCTCGATAAACTTTTAACACATCCGGCACATAGCACGTGCTGACCGGCTGGATGACGGCGTCGAACTGGTTGTTCGCGAGTGAACTCAAATCATCCATCGACGCCTCAACCGCGGTCAGCGTCAGCCCGCGATCCGACGCCACCTTGCGATCCAGTTCCAACATTTGCGGACTCAGATCAACGACCGTCACGTGTGCGCCGGCTGCCGCGAGCAACGGACCGTGTCGCCCTCCACCCGCCGCGAGGCAAAGCACCCGTTTGTCCGCAACGGTTTCCAACCAGCCGACAGGATCAGCATTGTTCAACGGATTAAGAAAGTCGGAATCCTTGGCGCTGTCGATGTACCAGTCGTTACGACGAACGCGTTCATTCCATGCGGCGCGGTTTTGGTCTTTCCAGGAAACGGGCATGAAGCAAAAGCGTCTGTGATTTATTGGCCGCGAGAAGGCACAAGAATCACAAAAAGGGAGCTGCCAGCAGTCGTTTCATTTTGCGCCTTTTGTACTTTCTCGTGGCCGTCGTCTCCGTTCGCCACCGGGATCTGATTCGTGTTCATTCGTGGCAGCCCTGCGGTAGTCACGGTTTCGGTCGTTCCATGTAGAACGTGCCGTTGTCCCAATTGCACTGATACTCCGAGAAAAAGAATTTCGGATTCACGCGGCCCTCATATTTGTATTCGCCCCCGGCTAGCCAGCCGAGTTGCGCGGTGCCGTCGAATTGAAACTCATCCACCTTCGGAGTCATCGTCAGCGTGGCGGTCGAAGTGTAGGTGAAACATTTCCAGAACCGCGCCTCGAACCGGGCCGTGTAGAGATCGTCACTAATATCCTTTTGGACGATGCAACGCAGCTCGCCTTCGTGGCTGTTCTTGACACTACTCCACCGGCCCGTCCACGGACCGACCGGCGAGTCGGCCGAGACGGGCTGCTTCAGTGCGGCCTTGTAGTCACGATCAAACGTGGAACAACCAGTCAGAACCAGCACCAGACTCAGCAACGTGAACGATCGAAAGGAGAAGGGGGTCAGAAAACCAGACAGATTAATTTTCATGACGCGGAGAATAGCGCTCTGCCGTCGCGAATGGAAAGGAAGGAATTTGGCGGGACGCCCCCGCCGGGCGCAAATAAAACTGAATGCAGCTATGAACCAACAACGGCCGGAGCAGCGGCGGTTATCGACGGACTGCGGCTCTGTGAGCCGCAGCACTCACGCCATTTCGCGAACACTTGAGAATCCGTTGTCTTCCGCGCGTGCGATGTCGCTGCGGCCTGCAAGGCCACGGTCCGGGCGCGTCACTCGGAAATATTCAGAACCGAATTCAATTTCACAGCGTCACCGTCAATGACCTGTTCTTTGCCATCCGGCCACCGAATCTTTACGGAATCGATCTTGTCCGCGTCGCCAATCCCGAAGGTCAGCATCCGCGCAGATTGCGAAATGTAACTCTTGGTCGGCATCACCTGTTGCGACTGCGTGACGCCGTTCGCTGTGAGCTCTACCACGCCACCGATAGCGTCCCGGTTGCCTGGCTTGCCGGTCAGATTCACTTTCAAGAAATTGTGGGACAACGATTGATCGTTCCGGAGCAGGAGCGGCGATCCTTTGAGCTGAGTGAGCACAACATCAAGATCGCCGTCGCCATCGATGTCCGCATTCGCGCTGCCGCGACCGACGATGGGTTTGAAGAGATCGGCTCCGGCTTCATTGGTTGAGACAAGTAGGAATCCGTTGCCTCCGTTGTTCCAAAACAGTTGCGCGGGTTGTTTGTATTCCTGACTCGCCTGCACCTTCGTGATGTCCTCGTCGAGATGACCGTTCACGGTGAGCAGGTCCAGCCAGCCATCGAGATCGTAATCGAAAAAGAAGATGCCGAACTTCAGCGGCAACCGGCTCGCCGGACCGATGCCCTCGGCAATCGCTTCGTCCGAGAACAGCATCGGTTGTCCCTGCGAAACAAACAACGCGGTCATTTCATTTGCGAAATTGCCGATGGCGATTCCGAGATCCGCGTTGTTGCGATGTCGCGCGGTGTCGATGCCCATCGCGCCGCGGGTGTTCCCGTTGCTGTCGTAAGCGACGCCGGCGACCGCGCCACGCTCTTTGAACGTACCGTCGCCCTGGTTCACGAACAGCTGATTGGGCGTCGTGTCGTTCGCCACAATGATGTCCATCAGGCCATCGCTGTTGATATCGACCGGCGCGACGCCGAGCGACTTCGCGACCGCGACGCCAGTCGCCTTGTTCTTCATCTGCACACCGCTCGATTCGCTCACGTCCTCAAACGTGCCGTCGCCCTTGTTGCGATAGAGTCGGGGAAACGCGCCTTCAAAATCGGTCGGCGGCCCGTAGGCGCGATGCGTTCCGTCGATGGTAAAGTTCACGCTGAAATCGATCTCGCGAGACCACTTCACGTAGTTGCAGACGAAGAGATCGAGCAAACCGTCGTTGTCGTAATCAAAGAAACTCGACGCGGTGCTCCAGTCGGCCACATCACCGGCCACATCGGCCTTCGCGGTGATGTCCTCAAATTTCCCGTTGCCGAGATTCCGGAACAGTTTGTTGCCGCCGACGCAAGTGATGTAAACATCGGCCAATCCGTCATTGTCGAAATCGCCGCACGCCGCACCGATCCCGTAGACCGCGACATCCAGCCCCGATCCGGCGGTGACATCGGTGAATTTCACCGGACCTCCTGGCGCGGTATCATTTCGGTAAAGCGCTGACGTGGTGGGTTTGAGCGACGGATCTTTCGCGATGTCCCACGGCCACCAGGTTGAATCGACAAACAGCAGATCCGGTTTTCCGTCGCTGTTATAATCGAAGAACGCCACGCCGCCGCCGAGTGATTCAGGCAATAGCTTTTCACCGGTCGCGCCGTTGTTGTGAACGAAGGTGATACCGGCTTCTTTCGTGATATCTTTGAAGGTCACTTTCGGCATTTGAGTCTTGGGCTTGTCCGGTACGACCGGAGCCTCGATGGCGGTCTTCACTTCCGGACCTTTTTCCTTGGGTCGGTTGAGAAAGAAGAACGTTCCGATTGCGACAACGACGACAATGACGAGGACAACAGCGGATCGACGAAAGGCTTTTCCGATGACGGCATCATTTTGATGTGTGGTTTCGTCTTGGTGCTCGGGAGGAGTGGGAGATGGATTACTCATGACTGGAAATCAAATCAGGTTGGAAAATGAATGAACAAAGGCTGGTTGCGGCGACTCCAGCTCGCGGACCGCGGCTCTGTGAGCCGCAGCAAGTCCGACATTGCACGAACGCTTGAACAAATCGAAACCTTCCGAGCCTGCGAGATCGGTCATTGGAACCGCGCGCGTCCCGCGTGCCGTGTGAGGCGTCCCGCCGAACACTCCCGGGCGTCCGGAAGCATCAACCGCGCGGTGTCGATCCACGCGTCTGCCGGAAGTCCTTGCCGGGACGGCAAGGACGGCACGCGAGACGCGTGCGCTCCCCTTTGCTCCTGTTTCGCTGTTGGTGGTGCTCATTGATCGGCCTCCGGTTGCGCAAACTTTTCGTGGAGGGTTCGAGCTTTCTCGCGAATCTGTTCGGAAGAATGTTGTTCGGACAAAAAGATCAGGCAGGTGGCGGAGATGTTGTTGGTATCACCGATACGTTCCAACGCGGCCAGCTCCGCTGACAGAAGCTCCGCATCCGTCGACGTCTTGTGTATGAAATTGGTCAGAGTATGCACTCCAGCGATCTGACCTCTCCCTTTTTGAATCAGAAACGAATTGAACGTCATCTTCAGATTGAAAAGGATGCGAACGCCTTCAAAAGAATACCCATCGCGAACATCCCGGTCCGCAGAACTGTCGGCGTGGTGGTTCGCTGTTTCGATGCCGAGCACTACGGCGTTCAATCGCGCCAGATCGGTGGTCGACTTGATTTCCTTGATGCCATCGAGCAGTTCCAGCCAGCCGCGCTTTCCTGTTCGGGCGATGGCAACCAAGGCTCCGTTGAACAGTTCCGGGTCGTTCAATCCATCTTGCAGAAAGGCAAAGGTCGAATCATCAACTGGCGCGAACTCCGCAAGGGTTGAAAGCATTTCGGAACGCAGCTCGGCGGGGTTGTTCGTATCGCGGATCATCTGTTCAAACCATGGCTTTACCGAAGACGCGCCGGACCCGACAGAGGCGAGCGCCCAGACCGCGTAGTGTTGGGCGGGAGCGTCGGTTTGGGCCACGATGTTGGATAACGCCGGGAGGGCCATCGGCCCGATGCCTTCCAGTGCTTGAACCTCCCAAACATTGCCGTGGTTCTCAAGCGCGATCTCTGTCAGGGCCGGAATCGCGGTCACAGCGTTCGTCCCCAATATCGCGAATGCCACCACCGCCACATTTCCCAAACCTGTCTGGTGCGGCAGGTTCAAACTGATGCCGGGAATCTGGTTAAAGAATTTCTCCACACGATCCCGCCAGCGAGGATTGCCTGTGGCCCGGATATAGCCGATCAAATGAGGGATCGCATCCGACCCCATTGATTCGACGGCTTCAGCAAATCTTTCCGCCGGAACTTCAGTGGGGTCACACACCTGGCAATTTCCGGCAGCATCCAGCCAGATGCCCAGGCTGTATCCTTCAAAGCGCGGCTCGCGCTGACTCCACGCAAACACAAGAACCCCGATGATCAACGTGCCGCTGATCAGGAGTTTTTTGTGCTTTTGCAGACTGCTTTTCATTCAATCGTCTTGGTGTTGTGGTTTAGACAATTCTTCGAGACGAACGTCGCGCGGGAGCCTGGGGTCAGGTTTTGGGGAAGCGCACGCGTCCCCCGTCCCGCGTGCCGTGTGAGGCGTCCCGCCGAACACTTCCAGGCGTCCGGACGGATCAACCGTGCGGTGCCCTTTCATGCCTCCGACGGAAGTCCTTGCCGGGACGGCAAGGACAGTACGCGGGACGCGTGCGCTCCCCGTTGAGGGGAATTCGACATCAGCGGTTGTTCGGCTCTCGCACATGTTGAAGTTCCTACTTTTGAACTGCGTCCAGCTTTTCCTGAGCTTCCAATTGATCAAGCCGGGCTGAGTCGATCTGGCCGATCAAGAAACGGGCGGCCAGTTTGATGTCCGGATCAGAGTTTGTCGCGAGGATCAGCAGGCCGGGCAAGATCGGGGTCACGTCCGCTCTTGTGCGATAAATCTTCCGGATGGCGGTGACGGACTGCCAGCGTTTCAGGTAGGCGGGTGTCGGGGAGACGCGGATATCCAGTTTCAACAACTGGTTCTGAATCCAAGGTGGCGATTTGCTCAACCATTGTTGTGTGACAGGAACTTCCTGGCCGATCTGTTCCAGGAGCCACGGGAATCCCTTGCTTCCGATGCGCTCCACTGCCGAGCTTGCCTCTTTGGCTTGTTGAACGATGACTGCCATTTGTTCGGCCTGTTCCTGTTGGGTCAGGTTTTGAACATTTATGAAGGGCGGATAAAAGCTGTGACCCCGGTCTCCCGTGGTCCAGGTAGCGGGCAACCGGTCCACATAATAACTCAGCGGATGCCCGCGCATTTCCGGATCTGGAACCGATTCCCCTCGAAACAAAACCACCACCGCGACGAGCAAACCCGCCGCAGCCAGAACAACCAACAACCGTCGCCGCAACAACCGTCGCGCCGACTTCGGTTGTTTGTTCGCATCCATGGTCGAAGCTGTTCACTGACCCACTGATTACTGATTCACTGACGGACTCTTGGTCTTCGCCTCCAACTCCAACGCCCCCTCCCGTTGCAGATCATAGATCACGACAGACTGCGCGGCGTGGTTGGCGGCGGCGCTCTTGCCGCGCGCCAGGTTGACGGCGAGATCGCGGGCGTTGTCGTCGGGTTTGTATTTCGCGTGAAGCCGCTGGTGCTCGGCGGCCTTGTCGGTTTCACCGAGACGCGAATACAGGATGCCGAGGTTGTAATGCGCGGTCAGATTTTCGGAATCGATCTTCAGGGTGTCTTCGAACCGGCGGATCGCTTCGCGCAGTGTGGCCTCCTGTTTCACCGGATCGGCGCGTTCGGTCTTGGCCTTCTCGAAGAGCGTGAGACCGAGTTCGTTGATCACTTCGTAATCCTTGCTGAAGTCAAAGTTCCGCTCGTCCAACGCCGCATAGCGGTCTTCCAGAATGCTGGTGAACTGCGTGATGGCTTCATCGAGAAATCCGTTCTGTTTGTTCACCATTCCGGTAAACCACGCGACCACCCACGGCGGGGCCGGCGGATCAAATTTCGACGCCCGTTGCAACGCAGCCACCGCATCATCAAGTTGGCCTTCTTTGAAATAGACGCGCGCCAGATTGACCGCACCGTCGGCGCGTCCGAGCTCTTCGACACGTGTGAACGCGGCGGCGGCCTGGATGAGTTCGCCTTTGCTGGAACCGCCGGAACCTTTCAGTAGGAGTCCGATGCCGTAATCGTTCCACCGTTGCCATTCGGGAATGGGTGAGGTTTGAGCGATGACCGTCGAGTTGTTCGCGCCGACAACCGGGAAGGTCACGCTGTCCGTGGCGATCACGCGGATGGGCAGGTCGTTGACCAGTTGGAACGGCGCTCCGTTGGTGTAGCCGTCGCCGAAAACGTAGTTGAAGTAAATCGTGTCGAACTTCCGGTAGTTCAATCGCGCGTCGAACTTCACCGGTTCGGTGAGACCTTCGGGCACGGTGAATTTGTAGTGAATCACGAATCCGGCGCCGGGCGGGATCTGGTTGTTGTAAAGCGGCGTGAAAATGTCCTGCGGGTTGCGCCGGTCAATGCGGTTGCCGTCCTTGTCGAGCATGTAAACATTCACGAAATGCGACCACGGATCGATTTCGTTGAAGGGTCCCTGTCCGCCGCTTCGAGCAACGACCCGATCTCCGCTGGTCGCCTTTACATCCACCCAGATTTCGTTTGAATCAACCGTGCCCTGCGAGAAGAGATGGCCCACCTTCAGCGTGCGTAAAACGAGCTCGATCAGGTAGGTCTCGCCGGGTTTGAGCTCGGGCACTTTGGGGCGGATCGGCGCAATCAACGGGCTGTCGATTTCGCCGCCGTCTTTCACGCCGAAGATGTCGAGTCGCAGCGAATCGCGGCTGAATTCCTCGTGCTTCTCGATGATTTCGGGAAAGCCGAGCACCTTGGCAAGTGCCGTGTTCGCCGCTGGAAACAAGTGGCTGTGGATGAAGCGTTCGGTCTTGTTGGTGGGGTTGAAATACTGTGCGCCAAAGTCCTGCGACGCTTCCAACGGCATGTGGCAGGACGCGCAATTGTCCGACGCTTTCGGCGGGAAATAAAACGACCGTGCTCCGTGACCCGCGCCGCTGAGCACAAACGGATCGTAGTGGTTCTGGCCGCGCAACCAGTCCTTGTAGTGGTTCACCGCGAAAGGGATGCTGACCTTGTGACAGGTGGAACAGAATTCCGAGCTCTTCAAATCGTCCTTCATGAACATCCGCTTGTGAAACTCCGGCTTGGCTTTCACGAGCTGGTTGTTGATGTACTGCAGCACCTTGTTCGTGGAATACGCGAACGGATAATGGATCGGCTCCGAGATGGTGTAATCGGCGTTGCCGATTGTGCTATCCACGGAAGTGATCGCATGGCAGGCGGTGCAGGTGATGCCGGCCTTGCCGGTGGGATCATTATGAATATCAAAATCAGGATCGTCGAACTGTCCGCTGAAAAGCGGCACCGGATCATGGCAGCCGGCGCACCAGCGCGAGGACTTCACATTGCCGTCGCGTTTCAAAGAAACTTCCCGGGTTTCATTCACGCTGAACAGGTAAAATGGATTGTTGAAGGAGCTGAAGTGATGCGCGCTGTGGAACCAGCCTTCATAGGCGTCCTCGTGGCATTTCATGCAGTAATGGTCCATCATCATCGTCTTCGCCGGGATGAAATTGCCGCTCGCCGTCTTGGCTTCGCTGGGTTCAAAATATTTTTCACCCTCCTTCGATTTCGCGGTGCTCAACTGAGGATGCGCTGAATGAAAGAACATCAGGGCGACGGTCGCGACCGCCACCGCTCCACCGAGTTTCAACCCGACACCCCATTTGATTTTCGGCCCGGCCAGGCGGTGCAAAATGTAGAGCCAGATTGCGAGCAACGGCGTGATCACGTGCGCCCAGTAGGCGACGTTGCGGAGATTCGGATCGGTCAGCCCGATGTTTTTGAACTGGAAAATATCAACGCGCGTAAGGGCAATTCCGCTGAACAAAACGATCACGCCGATGAAGAACAACGCGTAACCCACCTTCGCCGCACTGCGATTCGGCCGGTCATGGGAGTTCTTCATGTGGATGAAGCCGAAGATCAGATACGGAATCACCAGCACCAGTCCGAGAACCAGATGGGCCAGGAACATGATCTGGTAGAAATAATTTTGGTAGAGCTCCGGGCGGTTCACCCATTCGAGGAAGGTGATGGCAGACAGGTAAAAGGAATTTGCCCCCAAAAGCGCCACCAGTGCGAACACGATGTAGAGCACGATCCGCAACTTCGGCCCGATGGCGCGAACGTATTTTTTGCGCTTTGGTTGCGCGGGTGATTCGCTGTTCTGATCCATGTTGTTCAACGTTGTTTACTGGTTGCTGCGGATGCCGTCAAACGTCGCGTGACCCGTCAGAAACAGAACCGGCCCGGTTCCCAAACCAGGGAAACGGACCGACTCCTAACCCAAAACATTCCAACTTAT
This sequence comes from Verrucomicrobiota bacterium, assembly GCA_041689265.1. GTDB lineage: Bacteria > Verrucomicrobiota > Verrucomicrobiia > Limisphaerales > RI-55 > JBDNGP01. The sequence continues at coordinate 36,574 of JBDNGP010000240.1, read as the reverse complement.
GCGTGACGGACGCGCATACCATGCGGCGAAAAACAGATTCCGAAAACAACTTTGGGATGAACTGCTCCGGCTCCGGGGCGAACCGTCGGCAAGCTGATGCCAGCCGGACCAAAGTGCCGGGGGGGCTGCCAGCCCCCGGTCTCCGACAAACATCGTGAGCGCAATTTTTCCGGCTGGCAGCCGGAAACACATTGCCCCGGCACCCGAACGCCGCAATACCGCGTCCGCGTTTTGTCGTTTTCAACCGCCGCATCCTGGGCAACAATCGACGCTCTTGGAAACACGATGAACCTGCTCCCGATTGTCGAACGCGAGCTCCGGCTGGCGTCCCTGAAATGGGGCACGTATTGGTCGCGTGTCTGGATCGGGCTGCTCGGTGTCGCCGGACTCGGCGTCGCGCTGTTGATTACACGGGTCGTCCCGATCACGCCGATCGGAATGCCCGCGATATTCCAGACCGTCCGGTTCTTTGCGTTGATTTATTGTCTGACCGTCGGTGTACGGCTGACGGCCGACTGCGTCAGCCGGGAGAAACGCGCCGGCACGCTTGGGTTTCTGTTCCTTACTCCGCTGAGAGGCTACGACGTCATTCTCGGCAAACTGATTTCGCAGGGCATCAGGCCAATGTACAAGATGCTGGTGATCGTTCCGATGGTCTGGTTTATGTCTCTCGTGGGCGGCATCAGCGCAGGCGAACAGCTCTACACCGTCATCGCGCTGGGCAATGCGCTGTTCTTTTCGCTCGCCGTCGGCATCGCGGTTTCGACGTTTTTCACGGATCGCCGCCGTTGCGAACTCGTCGCATCCGCCGCGGTCTTCGCGCTGTTTTTCGGATTGTGTCCGTTCCTCGACCAGTTTGTTCATTCGTTGGTTGGCTCCGCGTTGGGCGCCTGGACGTCCGGATCCTCTCCCGTCAATTACCTGGTCAACCGCGTGAACACGTTCGCCAATCCGGCAGTTTCTGGAATGCTCGGAAACGGTCTCGCCGTCGTTTCCAACGCGGTGGTTCTTGCCACCTCCTGGGGCCTGATCGTGATCGCCAGTTGGTGGGCTCCGCGTTGCTGGCAGGAACGTCCGCCCGCCGGGGCGCGGCTTTCGCGGAGGCAACGCTGGGCGCAGTGGTGTTTCGGCTCCCCGCACACCCGGGCCATCCGCAGAGCCGCCGCGCTGGAGAAGAACCCCTTCTTCTGGCGGGCGACACGGAACCGGCTGCGTCCGTTGATCCCGTGGCTGTTCATCGTCCTCACCTTCGGGCTCCCGCTGTTGGTTGTTGTCACGTTCGGATTTTCGCCACCGGTGTTTTACGCGCTCCTCGTTTTCGTGGTCGTGTTCTGGTACTTGGCTCCCAAGTTGTGGATTGCCAGAGAAGCCGCGCGGACGCTCTCGGAGGAACGCAGCGCCGGCACTCTCGAAATGGTGCTTGCGACTCCGCTGTCCGTCCGCGAAATCATCCGGGGCCAATGGCTGGGATTGAGAAAATGCTACCTGCCCGCCGTGATCTTTGCCCTCGTACTTAGCGTGACCCTGATCATCCTGATCAATTTTGCACCGAAGGGAACCTGGCTGAGCGACATCCCCTACGCGACCCCGGTATTGATCACCGGCACGATCCTGTTTTTAGCGGACTGCGTCGCGATGGGCTGGGTGGGAATGTGGACGGGATTGAAATTCGGAAACGCTAAAAAGGCGACCTCGTCTGCGGGGGCCTTGGTCATCATTGTTCCCATGGCTTTTTTCGCGGCAACTTTTTTCGCGGTTGTCCTACTGAGTCCTTTGCGAGCAGTTCCGGGCGGTTCACTTTACGTCCCGATCGGGCTCTGGCTGGTGATCGGGCTGGTCTGCGATTTCCTTCTGATCAAATCATCGCGGCATCTGCTCCACCGCGAATTTCGCACGGTTGTTGAAGAACCCGCGCTGGCGCGGGACGCCTGGGCACGCGCGCTCGGCCGCTGGTCCGCCCGCCTGCTCCGACGCACGAAAGGAACCCGCCTCAAAGTGGATGAATCGTGAGGAACTACCACGAAGAACGCAACGAACGCAGAGATGATTGCCGGGAGAATGAGGATTTCGTTCTTTGCGTTTTTGGTACTCTTTGCAGTTAACTACCCGCAGAGTTCATGACGACACATATCGGAATTGAGATTGGCGGCACCAAACTCCAGCTCGTGGTCGGCACATCGGACGGCGCGATCATCGACCGGTGCCGTTACACGATCAACAAGTCGGACGGCGCGGCCGGCATTCGCGGACAGATCGCGGACGGTCTGTCGCAGTTGTTGAAGAACCACCGGGCCACCTCCATCGGGGTCGGATTCGGCGGGCCCTTGGATCACATGACCGGACGCATCGCCCGATCTCATCAGATCGAAGGCTGGTCTGAATTCGAACTGGCGGCCTGGCTGAATCAACAATCCGGCCTGCCGGTGAAAGTGGAAAACGACGCCAATGTCGCGGCCTTGGGGGAGGCCGTCGCCGGGGTGGGCAAAGGGATGAATCCCGTTTTCTACGTCACCCTCGGCAGCGGCGTCGGCGGCGGCCTCGTCGTCAACGGGAAGATCTATCATGGCGCGAAGCCCGGCGAGTCCGAGATCGGCCATGTGCGACTCGACAAGTCCGGGGTGCTCGTCGAACAACGCTGTTCCGGCTGGGCGGTTGACCAGAAGATCCGTGTGGCGATCCAGTCCGCTCCGGAGTCCATCCTGGCCGGATTGATCGGGGCCGTCACCCACGGCGAAGCCCGGTTCCTCCGGGAAGCGACCGAGCAGGGAGACGAGCTCGCCGCGACCATCCTCGAAGAAACAACCGACGACCTTGCATTTGGTTTGTCGCATGTCACGCAGTTGATGCACCCGGAAGTGATCATTTTGGGCGGCGGCCTCTCATTGATCGGAGAACCGCTCCGAGCCGGGGTGGAGAAACATCTGCTCGGTTATCTGATGGAAGTCTTCGGAACCGGCCCGCAGATCCGGCTGGCGGGTCTCGGTGAAGACGTGGTTCCAACCGGCGCATTGCTCCTGGCCGGCGCGCAGGAAACTTGGAAGCCTTGAACCAACGGAAAGACAGTGGCCAGGGAGGGCGACGTTTCCACGGAGCGCCAACCGCGCAGCGGGTCGGTGACCCAGTTCGTGTCGATCAGGGCGTCGGTCCTCGGGCTCTTTTCCCTGTGGATGCCGAAGATCGTTCGCGGAAGGAAAGGAGTTGCCGAGTTGGGACCGCCACAAAGCGGTGCAGGGGCACCGCACTCCACGACGCTGCCGCGACCAACGTGTTCTTCCAAACGTCCGCCAGGTTTTGGAGCTCCAGCCCCCTGGAGCTTTTTCCCGGAGGGCAGACTGTCATTTCCTGATGAAATGCCCGCGCTTCCCTGCGGTTGACCGAGCATGTGTTTGGCGATAGTTTTCTTCCATGGCAACGGCCTCACAGGTGCAAAAAAATCTCAAGGCGGCGATGCGTGAAGCGCTGCGCATTCAGGATCGTTTTGAAGCCGAGCCGTTGTTCGCCAAAACGGGACGCGGCCATCTTAAGAGCGAGGGCGTTTCCACCATCAGCAAGATCAAGGCAAACCTTCGTCGCAAGACCGACAAGGCGAAATGAAGCAACGATGGTTGGAGGACTGGCCGTGGGAAACGGTCGTGACCATCAACGCCGGCTTGTGCCAGGACAAGAACGCGCTTCATAAGCCCACCTCGGACGGTTACGCGCCGGCCCAAACACTTTGGGAAAACACCCGCCAACGTGAACTTGCCCTACGCGAGACGTTGGACACCTTCCGCCAGTGCCACAAACTCGCCCCATTCTGCTGCTACAACGGCAACCCCTTCGTCGCCATCGCCCGCACGATGATCCTGGACTTGTTGCACAAAAGGCCCCGCCGTTTCTGAGTCCGTGACCTCAAAGGGAAGAATCAATACACTACAAGGCATGAGGGGGAGGGACTGGTGGAGGGACGGCGGGTGCGGAAGAACTGGCCAGGGCGCTGGAAGAACTTGATTGAACACGGCGGCTTGATTGCAGCAATCGAGCGCGACCGTCCTACAGCCTGAATCGACGCATCGTGACTGACGACGGATTTGTTGGAGCGCGGGTACCGATTCGTCCGTGAATCCTGCCATCGGCTTGGTGGTCACTCTAAAGGCGGTGTTTGGCCAGCACGTCGATATCATGTTGCTTTTGCATTCAGGCCACCTCCGCTTCGAGATCTTTGAAGTAATCAGCATCCCAGTCCTGAACGGCTTTCATGCAGGCTTGGACGACCGCCTTGCACTCGCTGGTGTCTGGGATCGTCAGTGAACGCGTGATGGTCGTGTTGTGGGAATAATGGTTGATGAACTTCCAGACGCGCTCCCGCTCAATGTCGTTGGGGAACAGCTTCGGCATCTTGCCGTGAAGGCCGATCCCTCGCGGAATCATAATTCCACCGAACGCTTCCATAAACCGCCTGACGACGTTGGGCAGGCTCAACAAACAGTCAAAGTCAGCACCGCCGGACCTGTCGAACTGGTAAAGCTTAGAGAAAAGGTAGTGGTATTCAGATTTAAATCGAAGCAACTCCATCGGAATCTCCTCCAGCTGGGATTGCCCCGCGTCGGTTCGCCAGCCTTTCTCCATGCGGAACGGAACAGGATTCCGTGGTTCCCCCCAAGACTTCGCAGGCTCGTTCGGAGGCCGAAGGTCGGCTTCCCGTCGCCCCACCTTCCGGGGCATCCCGTTGATCCTCTCTTTCAAACACACCCACCAGTTGAAAATCTGCGGCGAGGTTGGCAAAGGGCTCCCAATTCATCGGGGCTTCCGCGTGGGTCAGGGTGTTACGGTGGTCCGCCAGGTTTTGGAATCCGTCGACGGAGCACTGCGGAATCTCCTCTTTCGGACTTTCCCTGGGACCTCGCCACCCCTTCCCGCTGCCTCAATCCAAAGCGGTGATTTCTCTGCGTTCCATTTCCCAAGACGCTACCGCGTTGATCGAGGCGCCGCGGTCGTCATTGGCAACGATCAGGAAGGCGGGCGGCGCGTCGGTCGTCCTCCGTCGCGTGAACATTCGGCCGGTCATTTTTCCGATCGGTTGCAAGAAGAAATCCGGCGGAACTGCGGCGTTTCTTGTAACCGGAGGTACGACAGCAGAGTCAGTGTAATCAACCGATGTCCTTCGAGCACTTCCATTTTCCGATCGATACGGTTGATATTCGCCCAAGGAGCGCCGCCGCCGACTGTCCCGTGGCAGGACGGATCTTTGTGACGAAAGACTCGTGCTTGCCATTTGATTCCGATTACTCCCAAGCTTTCCAAATCAATCCGACCCCACGATTTTTGCTCCCCGGTTTTGTCCGGGTGGAATATCGTGAGCTTTCCGCTCTCTGTTACTAATTAACGATCACATTCCATAATAAATTCCATGAACATCACGAAATCGATCCTGACTATTGTCGCCGCCACTTTGGTCGGTACCACACCACTGCTGGCCCAGCAAAAAAAGGCCGCCTCCACCGGTGGCAACAGCCCGCATGAAACCACCAGCGCCGTCATTGACGGAAACCGGGTGTCGATCACCTACGGACGTCCCTTCACCAAGAGTCCCAAAACAGGAGAAATGCGGGAAATTTGGGGCGGACTGGTTCCCTGGGACCAGGCATGGCGCACCGGCTCCGATGAAGCCACGTTGCTCGTCACCCAACAGCCGATCGTTATTGGCGGGACCACGATCCCGGCCGGTGCCTACACCCTTTATGCCGTGCCGTCAGAAAACGGCGTTTCCAAACTCGCCTTTGCCACCAAGCTCGGCGGGTGGGGCGTACCGGTGGATGAAAAGAATGATCTGGCCCGGGTGGATATGAAAAAGAGTTCGCTCGATGAGTCGGTGGACCAATTCACCATGGCCGTGGCGAAGAACGAGTCGGGTGGTGGAGTGATTAAGTTGATGTGGGAAAAAACCCTGTTCACCGTGCCATTCACCGTTAAGAAATAACGTTGCGTTCGTTGCCATCCGCGCCTCCTGAAGTATGAAACGAAAAATGACGCGCGCTCTATTTGTTCTCGCGGGTTGTCTTTTGGCATTCAGCGCGTCCGCGCAGTCCTCCGATGTCGAATACCCAGCTCCCAGCCCCGCCAGCACGCTGAAGCAACGCGTCGGGCTCACCGACGTTGAGATCGTCTATTCCCGCCCCAGTATGCGAGGCCGGAAGATCTTTGGCGCGATGATTCCTTACGGCGAAGTCTGGCGCACCGGTGCCAACGCCGCGACCCGCATCTCGTTCAGTACTGACGTCACGTTGCAGGGGGCGGCCCTTGCGGCGGGTGAATACGAACTGTTCACGATTCCCGGCGAAGCTGAGTGGACAATTATCGCGCAGAAGCTACCTGAAAAAGCTTCATGGGGCGCCTACTCCTATAAAAAGGAGAACGACACCGTCCGCGTGACGGCGAAGCCTGCTACCCTTGCCAGCCCGATAGAAACGTTCGCCTTTGGAACCGCCGATCTGCGGGACACCGGGGCCACCCTTTATCTCATGTGGGAGAACACCCTCGTGCCGCTGAAACTCGAAGTGGACACGGTTGGAATGCTTGTTCCACGAATTGAGGCGGCCATCGCGGCTGGCGGTCCGAAGACCTGGAACTTCTATTACGGCGCCGCCGCGTTGCTCTACGACAACGGTGGCGACCTCAAGCAATCCCTGGCCTGGGTGGATGAAGCCCTCAAGCTTCGCGGTGATTATCCTCCTCCTCTGCTCCTGCGGGTACGCCTCCTCGCCAAACTCGGCCGCGACGCCGAGGCCAAGTCTGCCGCTGAGAAAGTGGTCGCTGCAGGCCTCAAGTTCGAAGGTCCCGGAAGCGTCATGGCCCGGCAGGCTCAGGACATCGCGGACTCGCTCAAGTGATGCGTTTACGTCGTTTAACGTTCCCACGCTTTGTTCATCATGCACTGATGATCGTTACCATGTCGGCGTGGTCCGTCAGCAATGGACGGGCTGTCGATGCAGTCCCGTCGTCGCCCGCCGCGATTGAGCAGGAACTCCGCAGTTTTGGCACCGTGGCAACCGTGCTCCACGTCGGGGCGCATCCCGATGACGAGAACACCCAGCTCATCACCTACTTTGCGCTTAAACGTGGTTATCGCACGGCCTACCTTTCGTTGACGCGCGGCGATGGCGGGCAAAACGAAATCGGGCCCGAATTCGGCGAGAAGCTGGGCGTGGCCCGCACGCAGGAACTGCTCGCCGCACGTCGGCTCGACGGTGGCCGCCAGTTTTTTACACGCGCCATTGACTTCGGATATTCAAAGACGCCCGAGGAGACGCTGCGCTTCTGGGATCGCGATCAGGTGCTGGCCGACGTGGTGCGGGTCATCAGACAGTTTCGACCGGACGTGATCGTGACCCGTTTCCCGATTCCACCGGGCAGTGGCGGCCATGGACATCACACCGCGTCAGGCATTCTGGGCTTTGAAGCATTCAAACTGGCTGGTGATCCCACGGCCTATCCCGAACAACTCGCCGAGGGCCTCACGCCCTGGCAACCGAAACGTGTGCTGTGGAACGGTTGGGGGAACGTGCGCGACAGTGGATTGAACGGGCCGACCGTGCAGGTGGACATCGGCGGCACCGATCCGGTGACGGGCGAAGGGCTGGGGGCCATCGCCGGTCGCAGTCGCGGCATGCATATCACCCAGGGCTTCGGCAATTTTGGTGGACGTGATGGCGGCAGCGGCCCGAACGTTCAGACGTTCACACTGCTTGATGGCGTTCCAGCGGAGAACGACATCATGGATGGAATCGACGTCACGTGGGCGCGTTTTCCTGACGGTGGCGCTGAGATTGGTCAATCCACAGACGCGGCGATCGCGGCATTCAACGCCGATGATCCGGCTGCGAGTGTGCCCGCACTACTGGCCATTCGGGTGAAGCTAGCGGCTCTGGCCAGTGATACCGTCGTGGACGACAAACGTCAGCAACTCGACCGAATCATCCAGGCGTGCCTTGGTTTGTCCGTGGCGACACCGACGCCTGTGGCCGAAGTCGTACCGGGCGAAGCAATAGAGATTCGCTACAACGCAAATGTCAGTTCCAAGATCCCGGTAAGGTTGCTCGAAGTGCGCGTGCCCGGTCTCGTCGAAAGCTCGTCGGGAAACATAATCAAACCGGGTGGGGACGCGTCGGGCGAATTGAAGTTCACGATACCGAGGGAGACATCGCTGACTCAACCCTACTGGCTGCGAGAGGAACCGGCGGCGGGCATGTTTCACGTGACCGAGACCAAGCTGATTGGCCAACCCGAGGATCCCCCACCGTTCTTGGTCGAGTATGTCTTCGAAGTGAGCGGGCAGAAGCTGATCGTCACGGATGAGCCTTTGGCGGCGACCGAAGATGGCCAGCCGGGCCGTCGGTTGGCGATCATCTCACCGGTGTCGCTGCGCTTCGGGTCCAGCGTGGCGCTCTTTACGCCGGGCGCTCAGAAAACAGTTGAAATCGAAATCACGGCCGCGCGGTCGAATGCATCGGGCACTCTGAGCATGGAATCGCCAACCGGTTGGAGGGTCACCCCGGCCAGTCAGTCGTTCAGGCTCGCGAAGGCGGGAGAGAAGCAGCTCCTCACCTACACTGTAACCGCACCAGCGAAGCCGGGTTCCAGACATCTGGTTGCCGTTGCCGAGATGGGTGGGGCTCGCTTCAGCAATCAGCGCGTCGAGATTCGCTACGATCATATTCCGGTCCAACTGTTGCAGCCTGCGGCGCGACTCCACGTTGCCGCGTTTGATTTTGCCATTCGCGGCAAAGCGGTTGGTTACCTCCCGGGTGCGGGTGACGATACCGCCGAGAGTCTGACGCAGATGGGCTACACGGTAACGACTTTATCGGGCGCCGATCTGACCGCAGAAAAGCTGAGGGGCCTCGATGGGGTTGTCATCGGCGTGCGCGCCTTCAATGAACGAACGGATCTCGCAGAGAATCTCCCCGGACTCTTCGCCTACGTTGAGAGCGGCGGCACAGTCATCGCACAGTACAACCGACCCCGGGGGCTGAAGACCGAGCGACTCGGACCATACGATATTTCCATTGCGGGCAACGCACCACAAATGCGCGTAACGGACGAAGATTCACCCGTGAGCTTTCTCGCGCCGGAACACGCCGCCTTGACAACCCCGAATCGCCTCGGTCCGGAGGATTTCACGGGCTGGGTGCAGGAGCGCGGCGCGTATTTTCCCGGTACCTGGGACACCGAACACTACACGACAGTTCTCGCGCTGAACGATCCCGACGAAGCGCCACTCACCAGCAGCATCCTCATCGCGCCGTACGGCAAGGGCTACTATGTCTACACCGGGCTTGCGTTCTTCCGGCAGTTGCCAGCGGGTGTTCCCGGTGCCTATCGGCTGTTTGCCAATCTCGTTTCGCTGGGCAAATGATGCCGTCACCTGATTCCTCAACTCCTGAAGAACCGCCGGACGTACCGGGTTTCCGCACGTGGCGCGGGGTCTATCTTTTCGTCTTCGTGTTCTTTGTGTTCTGTGTCGTGGGTCTCGCGCTGTTCTCGCGCGTGTTCTCATGAATACTCTGGATTGGCTGGTGCTGTTGGGGACGATTCTCAGCATTGCCGCCTACGGCGCTTGGCATACGCGCGGCACCCGTGCCATTGAAACATATTTCAAGGGGAGCAATCGGAACGGTTGGGGCACGATCGGCCTTTCGGTCATGGCCACGCAGGCCAGCGCGATCACCTTCCTCTCCATCCCCGGCCAGGGCTACGACAGCGGAATCGGTTTCGTGCAAAACTACTTCGGCCTGCCGCTCGCGCTGATCATCGTCTGTGCGTTCTTCCTGCCAATGTATCGTCGCCTCGGCGTCTATACGGCCTACGAATTTCTCGGCCGAAGGTTCGATGCGAAGACGCGGGTGCTGGGCGCGAGCCTGTTCCTTCTGCAACGCGGACTCTCCGCCGGTGTCACGATCTACGCCCCGGCCATCATTCTCTCCACCGTGCTTGGCTGGTCACTGGATCTTACGATCATCTTTACCGGAATCGTCGTCATTATTTACACGGTTACCGGCGGCAGCGAGGCGGTCAGCCTCACCCAGAAATGGCAGATGGCAGTGATCTTCGGCGGCATGGTGACAGCATTCGTCGTGGTGTTGATGCGGCTGCCGGACGGTCTCGGTTTCACCGGAGCGGCACACGTGGCCGGTGCGATGGGAAAACTGGACGCCGTGGATGTTTCGTTGGATCCCAGCAAACGCTACACGCTTTGGACGGGGCTGCTGGGGGGGCTGTTTCTTTCGCTGTCCTACTTCGGCACCGACCAGTCACAGGTGCAGCGCTACATCGGTGGTTCGTCCTTGCGGGAAGGCCGGCTGGGGCTTGTCTTCAACAGCTTGCTGAAGATCCCGATGCAGTTCTTCATCCTGCTGCTCGGCGCGCTGGTGTTTGTCTTTTACCAGTTCAATAAACCACCGGTGTTCTTCAACCAGGTTGCCTGGACCCAGCACGCTGTGGGAACGAACGCTCCAATTTTTCGCGAGATTGAGGAACGCCACGCCGTCGCCCACGAGCGGGTGAGGAGCGACATCGAAACGTGGCTCTCCGTTCGCGACGGAGGCGACGCAGCGGCGGAGGCAACTGCCCGTGCGACGATGGTCGCCGCCCAGAAAGCTGTCGATGGCCTCCGCACCGAGGCGAAGGCCGCGCTGCTTGCCGCAGATCCCGGCGCCAAGACCAAGGATTCCGACTACGTGTTCATGACCTTCGTCATGGCACAGATGCCGCATGGAGCCATTGGACTGCTGATCGCGGTGATGATCGCGGCCGCCTTGTCCTCCACGGCCAGCGAACTGAACGCCTTGGCCACCACCTCGACTATCGACCTGTGGCGACGGGTGCGACCGCAGGCAGCGTTGAACGAGGGACGAAACGTCCGGGTTGCCAAATGGATCACGTTGTTTTGGGGATTGTTTGCCATCGCGTTCGCTCTGTTCGCGAGCATGGCGGAGAATCTCATCGAAGCGATCAACATCCTGGGTTCGATCTTCTACGGCGTGGTGCTGGGCATTTTCCTCGTGGCCTTTTTCTTGAAATGGATCCGGGGCACGGCAGTGTTCTGTGGCGCTCTGACGGCGCAGGCGCTGGTGTTCATTCTCTATTTCAACCTGACCATCGGTTACCTCTGGTTCAATCTCATTGGTTGCGCCGCCTCGGTGCTTTTCAGCGTGTTGTTCCAGATCGTGATGGGGCCTGCTCGACCGACTCCGGAAGAAAGGGCAGAAGGATGAGCGCGTCACCGGTCATCTGTTTCGGCCAGCAACCGTGCGGCTTTTTTCCGCGCCGCTACTTGTATGCAAAAATCCAGACAGCCCTGCGACTGCAACGCGAGCTGGGCGGTGAGATCGTCTTTTTCTACCACGATGCCGATCACGATCCGCGCGAAACGCGAACGTGCCTGCGACATCGCAAGACCGGTGAAACGGCGCACCTTAATTTCGCGGTAGAGAACAAGGCACAGCGTAAATTCTCACCGCTATTCCTGAAACGAATTGTCGTGGACTGGCCGGCCAAGACCGCACTTCAATTGCCGAACTACATGGATGGGCGCTTGATTGAAATCTTCAAAGATGTCACTGCGGTAACCGTGGCCGATTTCTGTTTGGAACTGTATCGCGGCCTGGGGTTGCTGGAGGGAATTCGCGTGGCGCGCTCCGGCGATCCGGCATTTCGTCGCGCCGCCTGTGACGTATCCGATTTTTTTGTGGACGTTCCGTACGAAGGCGAAATCGTCCGCGCCCGGTACGACGCTGGCACGCTGCGGTTGCACGAGGGTGGTGACGCTTTCATCACCTTGCCGCAGACCGATTTCACCAAAGAACAAATCACTCCGGCACGCGACACGCGGCTTCGTTGGATGCAATCGGTTGTGCAGTGTACGCACTACATTGCCGGGGCCGGAGAACAGGCCTACCTTCGGAAGGAAGAAGCGCCGGAGATTGAATTTGTCTGTCGCGACAGCATTGATCGTCAAAATGAAGCCTACACCGAACTCCCAAACTGACCTCGCGCCGTTGCTGGTTTTTGGCGCGCACCCCGACGACATTGAATTCGGATGTGGCGGCGTGATCGCGTTGGAAACGCGTGCCGGTCGCAAAGCGTATTCCGTCGTCTGCTCACGTGGGGAAGCGGGAACCCACGGGACTCCTGCGCAACGTCGCACTGAAGCCGAGACCGCTGCCGAATTGTTGGGGGCAACGCTCGAATGGTTGGAGCTTGATGGCGACGCTCACCTCGAAGTGCGAGCCGTTCACGCCATCAAATTGGCGGGCATCATCCGGCGCGTTCGTCCCGAAATTCTGCTCGCTCCCAGCCTCGTGGAAAATCAACATCCTGATCACGCGCGCTTGGGACGCCTCGTGCGCGACGCCGCGCGACTGGCACGGTACGGTGGTCTTGAGGAATTGCGTGATCAACCGCCACACAGTATCGCGCAACTGCTTTACTATGCGCTGACACCCGAGTCCGAGCCGCCCGACATCACGCCCGTGCTCATCGATGTTTCGGCGCCTGAAGTCATCATCGCTTGGACGGCTGCGATGGAGGCTCACGTGTCGCAGGTCTCTGCCCGCAATTATATCGAGTTGCAACTGACCCGCGCGCGCCTCACCGGACAACGTGCTGGGATTGAACATGCCATAGCGTTGTTCCCCAATGATCCGCCGGTGCTCGACTCGCTGGCGCAACTCGGTCGCAGCGCGCGTCGTTTTTGACATGAATTCGCAGCGCGCACTCAAGATAGGCATTACCTGCTACCCGAGTGTGGGTGGGAGTGGCATCCTCGCCTCCGCCCTGGGCGAAGAACTGGCGAAGCGCGGTCACGAAGTGCATTTCATCAGCTACGAACGGCCGTTCCGCTTGCCGCCGAACGCGCCGCGACTGCATTTCCATCCGGTGGTGATCAACGACTATGACCTGTTCAAGTATCCCGACTACACGCTTCCGCTCTCAGTAAAAATGGCGGAAGTAAGCCGCGATCACCAACTCGACGTGCTGCACGTCCACTACGCGGTTCCTCACGCGACCGCCGCAATTCTCGCGCGTTCGATGCTTCCACCGGCACAGCAACCGCGCGTGGTCACCACCTTGCACGGGACCGACACGACGTTGCTCGGTCGCGACGCGGGTTATGGTCCGGCGATCCGGCACGCGTTGAATTGCTCCGATGCGGTGACCGCTGTTTCCGCTTTTCTGCAAAAGGAAAGCCAGCGATTGCTGGAGTTCGACGGTCCGATCAACGTCATTCACAACTTCTTCGATCCACACCCTTCCAAGCATTCGACTGAAGACGTGCGGCGCAAACTTGGGTTGAACAAACGCGAAGTGCTGTTGCTGCATTCATCCAACCTCCGTCCGTTGAAGCGCATTGATCTTTTGCTCGACGCGGTCGCTCGTATCCGTCCTGCTGATTCGTTCAAGCTCCTGATTCTCGCCGGTGGCGACTTCGCACCGTTTACCGAGCAAGTGCGCCGCCTGGGACTCGATGACCGGGTAATCGTGCGCGAGAATGTGAACGACATTGAAGACTATCTCCAGGCCGCTGACATCGGACTGTTCACCTCGGAATCCGAGAGCTTTTGTCTGAGTATTCTGGAAGCGATGTGTTTCGCCTGCCCGAGCGTCGCCATGCGGGTCGGCGGCATTCCCGAAGTCATCGAGGACGGTGTGAGCGGACTGCTCGTGCCTTTTGGCGATGTGGCTGCCTTCACCGGAGCGGTGGAGAGTTTGATTCAGAACCCGTCACGTCGAGCAGCGCTTGGCCACGCCGCGCAGCATCGTGCGCGGGAACGGTTTTCGGCCGAGGCCATCGTGCCGCTTTATGAGAACCTCTACCGCCGTATGATGGACAAAAGCCGGGACTAACGTTTTCCGTTGTTGAACCAAGTGGGCGCCGTTGGATGGAACTCATCAAACCTGACCCAGGGCCAAAAACGCCGCTGCCTCTTCGCGGTTTCAGATTCTTTCGCTGCGCACACCCTGTCTTCAAGCTTTCGGTGAATTTGATTTCGGAAGCTGAACTCCAAATTTCCGACACTGGCCAAGCCAATCTCCAGTGTAGAGGGCTTGGCCTCCGTAACCCTTCGAGAGATCAGAAACGGCGGGGAATTCGCTACCTGGTGCGCAATCGAACAAATCCTAGCAAACAACTACCAGTTGACTGCTTTCAACTCACATCGCTAATCCATGCCGTTGTCCTTTGATAACACCTACGCGCGTCTGCCCGAGGCTTTCTATGTTCGAATCAATCCGACACCGGTCAGTGAACCGTCGTTGATCCAGCTAAACCACGATCTCGCCGAGGAACTTGGGAGCGATGTTGCCCGGCTCGATTCACCGGAAGGTCTGGCAGTTCTTTCCGGAAACGAAATCGCGGACGGTTCCGAACCGCTGGCCATGGCCTATTCAGGTCACCAATTCGGTGGTTTCTCCCCTCAGCTCGGTGACGGTCGCGCGATTCTGCTGGGCGAAGTGGTGGGCAAAGACGGTGTCCGCCGCGATATACATTTGAAAGGCTCGGGCCCGACACCATTCTCGCGGTGCGGTGATGGACGGTCCGCGTTGGGTCCGGTGCTGCGCGAATACATCGTCTCCGAAGCCATGGCCGCACTGGGCGTTCCCACAACGCGGGCGCTCGCCGCGGTAGCCAGCGGTGGCAAGGTGTTGCGCGAGGGCAGTGGTGCCCGGCGGTGTGTTCACTCGCGTTGCGCAGTCGCACATTCGCATCGGCACATTCCAGTGGTTTGCGTCTCGAGAGGATCATGCGAATCTGCGGATTCTCGCCGACCATGTCATTGCCCGCCATTATCCCGATGTTGTAGACTCGGAGAATCCCTACAGCGCATTGCTAAAAGGTGTTGTTGGGCGACAGGCCCGGCTCATTGCTCAGTGGATGCAGTTCGGATTCATCCACGGTGTGATGAACACCGACAACATGACCGTGTCCGGCGAAACGATCGACTTTGGGCCTTGCGCGTTTCTCGATGTCTATCATCCGGCGAAGAAGTTCAGTTCGATCGATCATCAAGGCCGTTACGCCTGCGGCAACCAAGCCCAGATCGGCCACTGGAACCTAACGCGCTTTGCGGAAACGCTTCTCCCGTTGCTCGACAACGATCCGAAAAAAGCGGTCGCCGAAGCGGAAGCGGCGCTTGAGAGCTTTGCGGATCTCTATCAAACCGCACTGCATCAACGGTTCACTGCCAAGATCGGGTTGGAAGGGAACGCCGCTGCTGACTGGCACTTGGCGGCAACGTTGCTGTCAGTGGTGGCCGAGGGGAAAGCTGATTTCACATTGCTGTTCCGCCACCTTTCCAATGCGCTCGAAAGCGGCAACGACGAGACCGTCACCCGTCTGTTCAGTGAACCCGAAGCAATCACCGCGTGGCTCGGTGACTGGCGCGCGCGATTGAACGACGTCGACCGCAGCGATGCTCTTGCCCTGATGCGTCGCACAAACCCGGTGTTCATCCCCCGCAATCATCGGCAGAGATCGAAGCGGGCGGGGGATTTGGACGGTTTACGGTCAGCCTTGTTCAGGGTCTTCGTCCTCCCACTGAAGACGCCCTCGAGTTGATCAAGGGAATGGAAAATATCGAGAAGAACGGGGATCAATACTCAGGGATTCTCGCTGAGAAGGCGGCCATCGATCTGGCGAATCAAAGCAGCGGGTTCCGGCAGCGTGGTGCCTCGAATGTCCTGTTCGCCAAAGCGACCGTTTCGTTCACGGTTGAGAACGGCTTGTTGACGAAAAGGGAACAGAATCTCGATGCCAGCCTGGATTTCAACGGAAATGAATTCATTGTCGAACGCATCACCACGACCACCATCGATCAGATCGGGTCAACGAGCTTCGAGATTCCAGACGGAGCGAAGGCGAAGTTGGAGTAGGAACGGCGGTTCAATCGTGTCCCGCCAAATCTGAAACAATGCATCCGGAACAGGAGCACACACGGGGAATGGTTGGCTAAAGGGACTTGTCCGTTTTGTTCGTGTCCACGAGTGGCAGACGATAGCACGCCGCCTCCTGCGCGTTGCGGAGATAAAGCCGGTCCCCCACCAGCACCGGATGATTCCAAGTTTTGCCTTCGATTGCCTTGAAGGACGCCAGTTCAACATCTTCAGACGGATCTGCCTTCAACAACACAACATCGCCACTCTCTGCCGCGACCAGCAGCAGGCCCGAGCTTTCGAGCAGCACCACCTGACCTTTGCCGTAGCGACCTCCCTTCCAGTTGCGATTGCCGGTTTCAAGATTGATGCTGGCAAAAATCCCGCCGTCGAACCCGTAGGCGTGGCCTTCAAAAACAACGAAGTCGCTGAAGTCGGGTTTCATGTTGCGCGAGGTCCACAGTTCTTCGGCGGAGTAACTGCCACCGTCGTTCTTGATACGAATGGCACGCGTGCCTTTGTTCGATCCGGTCGGGATGAGAACGATGTCTTCGCCGACCACCTTCGGTTGCAAGGCGCGGTAATCCCCGATCGGCCACTCGTAGCGCAGCCGCATTTTCCCGGTGGCCGGATCGAGCAGATCAATTCCGGAGTTCGAGAGCATCAGCACCGAATCCTCCCCGGCGATCCGGTTGAGCTGCGCCGAACTGTAGGAGTGGTCACCCGATGCGGCGGACCAGACGGGCTGTCCGCTCTCGATGTCAAACGCAAGAATGCCTTTATCTCCTTCACCGCCGGCATGAACGATGACCATCGATCCCGTCACCAGCGGTGACGCGGTGAATCCCCACATGGGCGGTTTGCGATTGGCAACCTTCTGTAGATCCTGCTTCCAGATAATCGCACCCGTCGACGGGTCAAGACGCATGAGATTTCCGGTGGCTCCAGTCACAAACAGTTTTCCGTCCGCAAGGGTTGGCGTGGTCCTTGGGCCCGGACCACCCATGGGATCATCGAATCGAGCTTCCGTTTGTTGAACCCAGATTTCCTTGCCGGTGTTCGCGTCGTAGCAGACGACGCATTCCATCGGCCCGCGTTGTTCCTGGGTGAATAGAAACTCTCCGGCGACCGCGAACGAACCCCAGCCAGGTCCCACTGTAATCTTCCAAAGTTGCTCGGGCGGCTTGGTGTTCCACGTGGTCGCGATTACCGGTCCAATCTGCCAACCGTTGCGATTCTCTCCCCGGAAACCCGGCCATTCTGGTTCCAGGAACATCTGCGAAGCATCGGCCGCAATTGTGCTTCCCTTCGCGCCGGCGGATGAAGTCGAGCGATTGGCGAGCATGAGTTCCTCGGGTGTCGGCGTCCAACGCCAGTGCAGCACCAAGGCGTAGTCGCCGCTCATTCCTTCGTTACGCAAAAGTGCCGGCAGACAACAACCGATCAGAGCGAGCACAAGGGCGACACCTGTTCTTCTGAGCGGCCGCCGATCACGCAGCAACGATGCTCCGACGACGAACAGGACCAGCCCCAACGGAATGACGATGAACACAATCCCCGGGCCGTGCAGGCTCGGGTGAACCACCAGCAGCGCGACAATCACGCCGGCCACCAGCCCGAGAAAACCGAAAAGGCGCTCCTTCCACGTCGCCCGGCTCGCCGCAAGCCACCAGATCAAAATGAGCAGACAACAGATCATCGGGCCGATCGCGGCGATCATGAAATACTTGGTCCCGCCGTCCTCCAAAAGCCCGGGGCCAAAACGCAGGCTTACCATGACAAGGACCAGCAGCAACGCGGGCCACGTTCGCAATGATCGAATATGGCGCTTCGAATCCGCTGATTTTTCTTCTGTTGGTGCGGCCTCGGAGTGGTCAGGTTGGTCGTCCATTTCGTTTGATATACACAGGTTCGACCGATGAGTTGAGACAAACCTTGGAGAATTTTTCCCGCGTGCCACAGTATCGGCATGCAATGCCGATTTTCCGCCCCGCCCATGAACAACACTGGAGAAACTATACGGTTTTCCAACCGGACCGGGGTTCAGGTGCGCGGGAACAAAGTGCCGCCCCTTGCTCGCATGCATTGGTCTGATCGGGGGAATATTTTGGCGACAACCATCGATATTCCGCTATAAGTGTTTAAATCAACAGCGATTAAAGTTTGAATCAGTTGCTGTTAACCACGTCCTAAAACAATGCCCATGACCTCAAAACTTTCCCGTCGCAGGTTCGTGCTCCGATCACTGGGCGCGTCGTTGTCACTCCCATGGTTGCCGTCGTTGATGGCCAGCACTGTCGGGAATGGCTCCGCTGTTCAAGTCGCCAAAGGCGCAGGTGAAGGGGCGCGGCGGTTCGTTGCCGTCGGCAATTTGCTCGGGTTTCAGCAGAAGAGTTTTTTCCCGGAGACCACCGGCAGGGATTTTGAATCGACCACGCTGCTCCAGCCGCTCGAGGCGAACCGCAAGCACATGACGGTTTATCGCGGGCTCGATCACGGCATCAAGGGCGGCCACTTCGCGGTGCACACCTTTCTCTCCGGCGTGCTGCATCATCAGGCGCAGGACATGCCGGATGGCAACATCACCATCGACCAGTTCATCGCGGACGAGGTCGGGGTGCAGACCCGGTTCCCCTCACTGACCGTGGGTTCGGAAGGCGGCATTCATGGCGGCTGTCAGATTGCCTGGACGCGATCCGGCGTGCGGGTGCCACCGATCACGGGTCCGTCAGAACTTTTTGACAAACTGTTCGTCACGGACTCGGAGGAACTGCAGGCGCAGAAAGTCAGGCAGAACCAACTTCAAGGTTCCATCCTCGATGCGGTGCTCGAAGATGCGAATCGGTTGTCGGGCCGTGTGAACTATGAAGATCGCGGCAAGCTGGACGAGTACTTCACGTCTGTGCGCGATGTCGAAAAACGCCTGGAACTTCGCGAGCGCTGGACCGAGCAACCGAAGCCCGAAGCGCCCTTTGACAAACCCGCCGACACCAACACGGTGCAGGACTTGCCGTTGATGTATGACTTGATCGCATTGGCGTTGCAGACGGATTCCACCCGTGTAGCCACGCTGGAGATTGGTGGAAGTTTCCTTCCTCAACATTTGGGCATCGACAAGAGTTATCACGGCATGTCCCACCACGGGAACGACCCGGACACGATCGGGAAACTCATCACGCTGGAGACGTATCAGATCGAGCAGTTCGGAAAATTTCTCACCCATCTGGCCGGGATCCGCGACGGCGAACGTTCGTTGCTTGATTCAACCGCCGTCCTCTTCGGCAGCGGCATGGGCAACGGTCATTCGCACACCAACAGCGACCTTCCCGTTGTGCTTGCCGGCGGTGGCTATCGCCACGGCGAGTTTAGAAACGTCGAGCAGGAGAAAGGTCGCAAGCTGCCGTTGTGCAATCTCTACCTCGACATCGCCCAGCGCATGGGGCTTGAGGTCGAGTCGTTCGGAACCAGTAATGGAACGTTTTCCTGAACGTTGTTCGCTTTAATATCGCCGCCCCGATCTTCGTGTCCCTCCGCAATTCCATCGTCGCGCTTCTCTCGGTTGCCTTCGTGACTCCGTCCTTCGCGGGCGACGTCAGCCAGTTCCTCAACCGCTACTGTCTCGAATGTCACGACACGTTGATGGAGAAAGGTGATCGGGAGTTTGAAACCTTCAATCTGCCGCTTAAGACCGGGCTCGATCTCATCACCGCCAAGGACATCATTGATCAGGTCACCCTCAAGGAGATGCCTCCGAAGAAGGCGGATCAACCCACCGACGACGACCGATTGAAAGTCGTGCGTGAACTGCGCCAGGCAATCCTCGACGCTCGCAGTCTGTTCGAAAGCAGCGGAGGCCGGACGGTGATGCGACGTCTCTCGACGCGTGAGTATGAAATCACCTTGGAAGCGCTTTTTGGCCGGCGTATTGATACGCTGGGGCTCACCGTTGGATTTCCGAAGGAGAACACGAGCCACCACATGGACAACATCGGCCAGTCGCTGGTGACGTCGGGGTTCCTGCTCGATCAATATTTTCTCGCTGCGGATCGACTGGTCGAATTGCGTTTGAACAAGCCCAAGATCGAGCCGCGGACGTGGCGCTTCGACGGCAACTTCAAGCAATACGAAGAATTGAGCGGTTCGCACCGGGCCGCCTTCGATTACCGTTATCTTTGCATCTACGAACAACCGAACACCGACACGCGACAGGGTGGTTACGGCCACATCGAGGACTTTCTTGAAGGCGTGCCGGTGTCCGGGCTTTACGACATCGAGGTGCTTGCGCAGGCGATGCATCGCGACACACACTATGATCCAAAGATTCTTCGGATGGACTTCTCCGAGCCGTTCCTGCTTGGAATCGTGCCCGGGGATGTGCGCAAGGGCCACATTCACTACCCGCAACGAATTGAACCTCTGCTCGCGGACCTTGTTGAGTTGCCGGATGACGAACCGACATGGCAAACGTTCCGCGTATGGCTCGAAGCGGGTCAAACCCCGCGCTTCATTTTTCCGAATGGCGCCTACGAGTCGCGGGCAGCGGTCATTCAGCTGAACAAACGTTACATGGAAGAGTTGGGACGGGAAAAAAGCGAAGACGTGGGACGGTCGGATCTCCTGCGAAAAGGGAAGCTCCCGCACATCCGCATTTCCGAGATCAAGATCCACGGTCCCATTGCCGAGCCCGGCGGTGGAGCTGAGGAAATCAGCGTCTTCGGGAATGACGGATTCAAAGAGAAGCAGGCCATGAAGCAGCTTTTTGCGTTCGGCGAGCGGGCGTTCCGGCGGCCGTTGACAAAGGTCGATCAGCAGCACATCAAGAAAATCTACGAACAGGGATTAGCCGCTGAAGCCACGCCACGGCAGGCCGCGCTCGATACGATCAAGATGATCCTGTGTTCGCCATCGTTCCTCTATTTGAGCGAGATCACGCCCGGGGACGGGACGCGCCTGCGACCGTTCGACCTTGCTTCGAGACTTTCCTACGCACTCTGGTCGGCACCGCCAGACGAGGAACTGATGAAGGTCGCCTCCAAGGGAAAACTGATACGCGACCCGGTTCTGCTGAAACAAGTTGAGCGGATGCTTGACGATCCGCGCTCAAGCCGGTTTGTGGGAGGTTTCCTCAACAGCTGGCTGGCATTGCGCGAACTCGGGAGTCAACCGCCGTCACGGGATACGGCGACAGACTACTACGCGGAAGATCTACCCACTTCGATGAAGGAGGAAGCACGTCATTTCTTTACCCTGTTGCTCCGCGCGAACGGGCCAGTCACCGATTTCCTGGACGCCGATTACACCTTCGTGGACAAGAAACTCGCGAAGCTCTACGACCTGCCCGAGAAGGATACATTCAAGCTGGCTGACGGTTTTCAGCGGGTCTCGATTGAAGGCAATCCCAGGCGCGGTGGTTTGCTCGGCATGGCGGGCGTGCTCACGGTTAGTGCCAATGGCGTGGACACCTCGCCGGTGACCCGCGGCGTGTGGGTGGCGGAAAACATTCTCGGCAATCCTCCCTCGCCGCCTCCGGATGTCGTGCCGGCGATTGACACCGATGTGCGCGGCGCAACGACCATCCGCGAACGCCTCGAACAACATCGCGACTCCAAGACCTGCATGGAATGCCATCGCAAAATCGATCCGCTCGGGTTTCCGTTGGAGAACTTTGATCCCATCGGTCGTTGGCGGGACACTTATCCCAAGTCGGGGGAATCCAAAGATCGACTAAAGGTTGACCCTTCGAGCGAACTGCCTTCCGGCGAAGCATTCGCCAACTTCGCTGAGTTCAAGGAACTCCTCGCCACGACCCGGAGCGAGCCGTTCACCCGCAACTTGATCACGCAGGTGCTCACCTACTCCAGCGGTCGCCACATGGAAACGGCCGACCAGTTTGTGATCGACGAGATCCTCGCGCGCGTGCAGGCCGACGCTGATGGGTTGCGCACACTGGTCATCGCGTGCCTCACGAGCGAGATCTTCCGTTCGCGTTGAGCCTCCGAGATCACTTTTCCACACCAACACCGCGTCTAAATTTTCCGACTTGTGGCGTGTGCCTGCGTTGCGGTCAGGACACTTTCAAAAATACTGTGGCCGCCGTTCCTGCTGCTGGTGTTGTAGAAACGGTAAGGATGTCAGGGACATCTGGAACGTGCTGTTCGCGTAGAGCGACGGCAGAACAGCAAGCTTTCGCTGGAGCGTTGCTGCTCTGGCTTGTATCCGTCGGTTCGGTCAGCGATTGTGAACCGGTAGCTGGCAGCCTCCCGGCCGGTTCGGATGTAGAGCCGGTCCCCGACCACAACCGGGTGGTTCAATGTCTTGCCTTCAAGCTCCTTGAACAAACCCAGGACGGTTTCTTCCGTTGAATCCGCATTGAGCAGAACGTCGTCGCCACGTTCGGAATCCTCGAGCAGCTAAACCTTTCCCTTTCCGTCACGGCCTCCCTTCCAAGTTCGATTGCCCGTTTCGAGATTGATGCCGGCGGAGATCCCGCCATCGAATCCGTAGGCGGTGCCGTCGAAAACCACAAAGTCACTAATCAGTTTGGGTGATGTCAATTGCCTGAGTTCAGCTAATCGCCGGGAACCGAAAACAGAAATTTGACCATCAGCCAGTTCATTCAACGTTTCCGTGGCAACGGACCGAACTTCATAAATGGAACCACCCCAACGACCAGGGCAACTTGCCAGAACCAACGGGCGGTGGTCTTTAGCGGGCGGGCGTTCGCAACCGTGATTCTCGCACGGTTTCACGATTCTGTTCTGTCATCACTTCTTCATAACGGATCGTCTCCGCCCCATCACTGCGATCCACCATCAGCGTGAGGGTCCAGTTTGGTTTGTGGCCGGTTGCTGCCAGCAGTTCCACCAAATCCTCCGAAAACCGCATCTGAGCTCTGTTGCCGAACTTTTCCCTCGCGGTGTTCATGATTTGTTCGATGGGGATGCCGGCGATGGAAATAAGCCGCATCCACTTGCCGCGGACTTGAACGGTCGGTTGATCGGCATCGGATTCCCAACACACGCCGGTAAACGGGGCCACCATCGCAAAGTGCGGCCGACGATTGAGTCCGGAAAGATCGGCGTCAGGCACGGAGCGTTCCAGCAGCCAGCGGCCAATCCTTTCGACCTCGGCATCCCCGCAGTTAACCATGACCGCGACGCCCACACCGGCGCTTGGGACAATACCGATCCATGCGCTCGTGTTGTTGCGACCGCCATTTTTTCGAGGAAACGACCAATCGAACTTGTTCTCTATTCGCTCCAACCGAGCGCGGTGTTCGCCTCCGAACCGTCCAGCAATTCAACGATGCTCAATGGACTTCATCGTTCATCACAAAAAAAATCCGTGTTCCATCTGTTATGCGAGCCGGACGTTCCGGTCCGTGGCTAAGAAAAGGTTCATTCACGGCAGTTCACGAATCCGCAATCTACGAAACTGAATCGGTGATCCTTCGCTTTCCAAACAGAGAAAGCCTTTAGCGGGTTCGATGTCGGTGCCGCCGGAAACTTCCTCGCCATTCACCCAGAGACGTACTTCGCCGTTGATCGCGCGGATGTAGTAGTGGTTCCATTCGCCGTATCCTTTCGCGAGATGCTTGCGCGGAAAACTACGGCTGCCATCCGGCGACAACGGCGGAAAGGGTGTCATCTTCACACGGACTGGAAACACGTCGCCGTTCGTGCCGAACCAGTCGGTCTTGCCGCCTTCCGCTTTCACCTTGTCCGTGTAACCGTGATCCAGAATTTGCACCTCGATTCCGGCAGGCAATCCGGGTTTTCCGGCCTCCGTTAGTTGTTCAATCGATGCCGGTGTCACCCAGACGAACACACCGGAATTGCCCGCCGGTTTCTGGTGACTCCATTCCACGACCATTTCGAAGTTCTTAAACTGCTTCTCCGTGCGCAGCACACTGATCGGCTGACCGGTACAGTGCAGCACACCGTTCGTCCACGACCACGTGTTGTCCGCGCTGTTGACCTTGGCGAAATCGTTTTCACCCAATGATCGCCAACCGGGCTGTTCGTCATCGATGAAGGCGCGAACCGGCATGTCCTCGGCAAAAAGGTCCGGGACCGATACGGCGATGGCAACGCACGCGAGTACCGCTGCGGCTTTGGAGAATTGAGAGTGAAAGATCATGGAATTGGTGGAGTTCGATGCAAATGTACCGGATTCACCACCATTCCGCAACGTTCAGAAAACGCCTGAGAGTCCTGTGCGTTTCATTCCGGGCGCATCTTGACACTTGCCCCCGATTTCTCCCTCTCCCCGCGAGGCACGAGCGGGGAGAGGGCCGGGGTGAGGGGGCTCCTGCTTGAGCTTCTGCCGCGCACGCCCGCGCTTGGATTTATTGGCCAGTTTCCCGCGCTGTCCGCTTCACGTCGGCTCGGGAGAAGTCCGGAAGAGACACCGGCAATCGTGCCCGCCCAGGCGTAGACATTATTGAGTTTCCTTCTCTTTGCGATCGGTGCCGGCGTGGGGCTGCTTGTCCAATGACGACAAAGGCGATCAATGGCCACCTTCACTTGGCCGGGTTCAGGCCGATGGGGTCACGGTTGTTCGCAATCGTCGTGGGGGTATTTGAGAAAGATGTGCTCTTTGCCGTCCGTGCCAATCTGCGTGAGACGAAGTTGTCCATTTCCCTTGGACAACTTCGCTCCAATTCCGCCCAGCGCCCGGTCGATCGCGCGGCGGAACATTTCATCATCCGCGTCGCCGACGCGGTCGCCGTTGACGACGGTAAATTGCACGCCTGCATCGGTTCGAAATGATGGAATGAGTTCGGTCACCGTTTCCTCGAGCCCGGTACAGTGCCAGGTATCTTCGTATTCCGCTTTCATCCAGTAGAGCTCCCAGTCGTCAACGTCCGGGTAAAGGACTTTCGCCGCCTCTAAAAAAACGGACATGGTAATCCTTCCCCACCAGAACGCATCCGTGCCGGCGATGTTCCGTGTGCCCGATTGAGCGTCGGCATCGTATGCAATTGATTCCACGAAAATCAGGCTATCAAACTTGCTGTTGTCGGCGCAATCGACAACTTTTCTAATGGTCTCCGCCAGCCAAAGAAGACTCAATGAGGACCACCCGCGAGATTGCCATAAAGAAACGCGCTACGAAGCAGCAGGCGACCGTCAGAACTATAATCTGGTTGGTTCGCAGGGCGAGTTATCGAGTTTCGACATTTTGTTGAAGAGATCGTGAGTAAGCGCGCCGTACCTTGGCAGTTGCGGAGCCGATTGTCGTCAGTTTCGACTTTTCATCCGGAGTGGTCGGTTCGTTTGACGGGTGAAAATTTTCGCTCGCGAAGGGGGGGTCTCGAAGGTAGGAATCAGGTCATGCAAATTTCTTTCGGCCGACCGCTGGTCGTCGTCGCTTTTAAGAGATGTCCTACATCCACGTCAGCCAAGGATGGCCGACGCTACACTTTTCGGACCGGCTCTAACCGATGATCTCCCTGATGGGGCCGTTGCCGTCTTCCACGAGTTGCGATACGGGACCGAGCTCCGGCAGGAACATCTTCGTGTGGTCGATGCCGAGCTGGTGAAGAATGGTCGCGTGGAGGTCGCTGTAGTAGTGCGGATTTTCCACGGCCTGATAGCCGACGTCGTCGGTGGCGCCGTGAACAACCCCTCCCTTGATTCCGCCGCCCGCCATCCATGAGGTGTAACCCTTGGGGTTGTGATCGCGGCCGGTCGTGTTCTGCGACCACGGAGTGCGACCAAATTCACTGGTCCAGACGACGAGCGTTTCATCGAGCATGCCGCGCTGTTTGAGATCCTTGAGGAGGCCGGCGATGGGCTTGTCCGTGGCGCGACAGTGCGGCTCGTGTTCCTTCATGTCGCCGTGGGCGTCCCAGCCGCCGTTGCCGCCACCCGCGTGGCAAATCTGGATGAAGCGAACGCCCCGCTCCGCAAGTCGGCGGGCGAGAAGAAGCTGTTTCCCAAATTCCTGCGTGTGATCTTCGTCGATGCCGTACATCGATTTGATGTGTGCCGGTTCCTGAGCAAAATCGACGGCTTCGGGCGCGGACATCTGCATGCTCGCGGCGAGTTCGTAGGCCTTGGTCCGGGCCTGGATGTCCGAGGTGATCGCGTAACGCTGGCGGAACTCCGCGTTCATCGTTTGCAGCAACTGCATCTGCCGGTCGCGCTCGGCGGCTGATCCGCCCTTCGGTGGATGGAGATTCGGGATGGGCGTTTCGCCGGCCTGAAACGGCGTCGCCGAAACGGACGCACCAAGGTAGCCGCCGGTGAGTTGCACGGGAGAGGATGGTCGGCCGATGTTCACGAAGCCCGGCAGATTTTTGTTCGCACTGCCGAGCGCGTAGGAAACCCAGCTGCCGAACGACGGATGATCAAACGCCCGCCCGCGATGACCGGTGGTCGTTTCGATCACGGCGGGAAAATGGTTGCCCTCATTGCACCACATTGAACGCACGACCGCGATGTCGTCGATGACGCCGCCGACATTCGGGAACCAGTCGGAGACGGGGATGCCGGATTGCCCGTGGCGTGTGAACGTGCGGAGGCAGGGGATGACCGGACGCCGCATTTCCGCGAGGTTGTCGCCGAAGCCGATCGCATCGATGAACTTGCCCGCGTGCTTGTTGCCCTTCGGATCGAAGGTGTCGATGTGACTGACGCCGCCGCACATGAACAGGAAGATGACCGACTTCGCTCTGGGTTTGAAATGCGGGCTGAGAATCGCGTCCTTGATTTCACCCGCCTCGGCCCAAAGACCGCCGAGTGCGACGCCGAGAAAACCACCACCGGCCTGATACAGAAAGTCGCGCCTCGAAACGCGCCCGCACGGATATGGATTTGTGTCACCGGACATAGATAAATTCGTCGAGGTTAAAGATGAGCCAGGAAAGTTGTTTGAGACGCCCGGCGTCGTTCTCAAGATATTCAACGGCCAGACCGGTTTCAGCCTGCGTGGGCGGTCGGGCGACGGTCAACCGGTAGGCGAGTTCAATCGCCTCGTTTAAGTTGCCTTCCGATTCGGCTTCGACACGGGCCGCCAATTTGCCGGACGCCGTTTCGATCTCCGGACTGTTCATCAGAAACAACGACTGCGGCGCAGTGACGGTTTGTGTCCGCAACGGACACGGCACGCGCCCGTCGTCGACATCGAACGTCTGCAAAAAATTCGGCGTCACGTCGCGGCTCGGGGAGAAACCGCGCGTGATGTAAACACCCCTTCGCTGTACCTTGTCGTCGCCACGCGGATCGAACGACCGGCCGCCAACTTCCAGATCGAGATTGCCCGCAGCGGCTTGAATGGAATCCCAGACCGGTTCCGCTTCCAGCCGTTGCAACCGGAAATGCCAGAGAGACACATTGCGCGGATCGATCTTCTGACTGGCGGCGAATTCCGGTCCGGCGTCCGAGGCCATTTTGTAAGCCTGCGATGTCACCATGAGCCGGTGCATCTGTTTCATACTGTAGCTCCGGTTCACGAACTCGGACGCCAGCCAGTCGAGCAGCTCCGGATGCGCGGGCTCGCCGGCCTGTTTCCCAAAGTCACTTGGAAACTTGTGCAGCCCGATGCCGAAGTGCCATTGCCACATGCGGTTCACGGCGACGCGGGCGAAGAGCGGATTCTCCGGAGCGGTCAGCCAGTCCGCGAACGCCTCGATGCGGCCTTCGCGAAAATCATATTTGCCGGTCGAGAACGGCCAGCCCGGCTGCACCTCGTTCTCCAGCTCGGGCCGGGTCGTGTCACCGCTGGTCAGGATGTAACTTTTTTCCTGCTCACGAACGCGATCCACTTCCACCGTGTAGAAGACCGGGATTCTGGGCGCGCTTCGCCCTTGGCCCTCCTCGTTGAGTTGCTTCTCCAGTTCGCGAGATTGTTTCCGAACGTCCTCGGGGAGAATCTCGTTGATCTTGCCGCCGTCGATTCGAAGGATCGGAAAGTAATCATCAGCGATCTTCTGCTCCGCGACACTGCGTTCCTTCTCGGATTTGCGGATGATGATCTGCACGTCGGACGGCAGCATCTGGACGCGTTCTTCGTAGAGACGTTGTTTGAAAGGGGCGAGCAGTTCGGTCAACTCCTGTTCCAGCGGCGCACGGTGTCTCTCCGTTTCCGCCATGACCTTGCCGGCCTCGACCAGTTCCGACGCGCTGGCCAATGTCACTTTTTGCAGAACCAGCGGATCGAACAACGCCTTCATCGAATAGTAGTCGATCTCCGAAATGGGATCGAACCTGTGATCGTGGCATTTCGCGCAGCCGACGGTCATTCCCATGAACGCGGATGAAACGGTATCCACGGAGTTGATGGCGAGGTCCTGCGGATTTTCTCCCGTCCCGCGTGCCAGAAATCCGAGCGCGAACAGGTCGCCCGGTCGCGGCTCTTTCTCTCTCCGATAGCCCGTCGCCGACATCTGGGTCCGCTCATCGGCGCGACGGCCGGTCAGTTGAATCTGCACGAAATCAGCGTAGGGGAGATCCTCGTTCAACGCGTTGATGACCCAGTCGCGCCAGAGATAAATCCCCGGTGCCGCCGTCATGCGTTCGTCCGCATCGGCGTAACGCAGGACATCGAGCCAGTGCCGCGCATAACGGACCGCGTGTTGTTCGCTGTCGAGCAGTTGATCCACGACCTTCTCGTAAGCATCGGGCGAAGTGTCCGCGAGGAAAGCATCCTGTTCGGCTGGCGACGGAGGAATGCCGACAAGATTCAGATGAACGCGACGCAACAAAGTAAGCCTGTCCGCCGGACCAACTGCCGTGAGTCCTTTTGATCGGCGGTCCGCGTCGAGGAACCGGTCGATCGGATTGGCTACGGAGGCATCGCCTTCCGGGACCGCCGGGGCGACCACCGGTTTCAACGACCACCAGAGTTCGGCGGATTCGCTGTCTTGCGAGGCCGTCAGCGCGCCGCCGCAGACGAATGCCCACATCGCTACGAGCAAGCCGTCGCAAACGCGAAGGGTCCGCCGAATGGCATTTTTTCTAACAGACATGTTCAACAACAGGACCACATCGGTCGTGGTCGTTCCAGTTTCAAATTCCTTTGACTCCGAAAATGTTGGCCGGATTCGCCAACGTTTCAGTCCGCGCGCCTGGTGAATTTCTTCTGATGAAAATTGTCTATTCGACTTGTTTGCCGTCCGGCGTTGATGATCGGAACAGGACGACAAAGCAAACCGATTGATTGATGCGGCCAATCGAAAACTGTTGCCGCGTGCCCGGAAACCCCGGTTAACTACGCATCCATTGCCCCTTGGCTTTCAATGATCTCATTTGTAAAATTCCTCCTTCCGTTGACGTTGCTGAACTCCTTCGCCCTTCCTCTCCTCGCTCAGGTGCCGTCGTCCAGGGGCGATGGGCCCAAGTTGCAGCCGGTACCATATCATCAGGTGATCCTGTCCGACCCTTTCTGGACACCACGGATCGAATCGAATCGTACGAACAGCCTGCCCATGATGTACCAGTCGTTCGTGGACAATCACAACCTCGACAATTTCAAGAAGACGGCCGGTCAAATGGAGGGGAATCACGACGGATTTCCGTGGGCGGATTCGGACGTCTTCAAAACGCTGGAGGGAATGGCCTACGCCAACAAGCTGCATCCCGACCGGGAGATGGAGCAGAAACTCGAAAACGCGATCACCGACATCGCCGCAGCACAGCGCAAGGACGGTTACCTCGACACCTACATCCAGCTCGGCAACATGGACCGGGGTGGAGGCGCGAATCCCTGGGGCGGCACCAAACCCGCCGACGGTGTTTCCTACCAGAATTGGGAGAACCCTTATTCACTGCATGAATCCTATTGCATGGGACACATGATTGAAGCCGCCGTGGCCCACTACGACGCGACGGGCCGATCCAATTTTTTGGATGTCGCGCGGAAAAACGCTGACTATCTTTTTGAGACCTGCGGGCTGCCTCCCAAGACCTTGGTGATCCCCGGGCATCAGGGGGTGGAAATGGCGTTGATGCGACTCTGGGAGTTGCCGGGCGAGGGCAAGCGGTCGGACTTGGAGCTCACAAAATATTTCATCGATGAGCGGGGACGCCATTCTGATGGGAGAAAAATTTACGGCGAATACTCCCAGGATCTGCATCCCGTTTCCCGTGAGACCGAGCCGCTGGGTCATGGTGTTCGTGGTGCCTACATGTGGGCGGCGGCGACCGATCTGGCGACTGCCTCCGAAGATGAGCAACTGCTCGGTGCGATGGAAGAACTCTGGAACAATGTCGTCTCCAAAAAGATGTATGTGACCGGCGGCATGGGCGGCGGTCTCTACAACGAGGGGTTTGCTCCGGATTACGACCTGTCCCACGAACATGCCTACAACGAGACCTGTGCCGCCTGTGCCATGATGTTTTGGACGCACCGCCTCGCCAATGTGCGCGGTGACGCCAAATATACGGACGTGCTGGAGCGCATTCTCTACAACGGTTTTGCGACCGGACGTTCGCTCGACGGGAAACGTCTTTACTACAACAATTTTGTAAAACGAACCGAGGCGCGCGGTCGCCAGGGAATCGTGTGCTGTGCCGCCAATATCGTGCGGACGGTGCCTTCAGTATCCGGTTATCAGTACGCCACAAAGAAGGACGACGGGATCTGGACCCACCTTTACATGGCCGGCAAGGCGACCATTCCGTACGGCGACAGCAACGTCACCATTGAACAGCAAACGAGCCATCCGTGGAATGGCAACGTGAAGCTCACGCTCACCTCCGACAGACCGGTCCCGATGACCCTGCATGTGCGCATCCCGGAATGGGCGAGGGCTGCCACTGCGAATATCAACGGTGAAACAATCGCGATGAACGGTGTTGAGAAAGGTTATCTGCCGATTCATCGCACCTGGAAAACAGGAGATGTGTTGGAGCTGGATTTTCCGATGACGCCGCGCCGGATTTATTCGGATCCGAATGTCTGGGCAGACCAGGGCCGCGTCGCCATCGCGCGTGGTCCCGTGGTCTATTGTCTGGAGAGCAACGACAATTCCGTGCCGGTGCAAGACATCATCATCCTGAAGGACGCGAAACTCACCGCGTCTGATTTCATCGCCGACGAACTCGGTGGAATCGTAAAAATCACCGGCAAGGGAATCAACGAAGTGAACGGCGATCCCGTGAATTTCACCATGATCCCCTACGCGGTCTGGGACAATCGCTCGCACGACAGCGGCATGGTTATAATGATTCCGGAGACCGCCGGAGTCAAGGAGGGGCCGATGGACGGAGGACGCACCGCCAACGCCATCGTCACCTATTCGCACATGCATCCGGGTGATTCCGCAGGTGCCGTCAACGACAGCGTATTGCCAAGCGCCTGGAACGGTGTTGACGGCAGCAAGGACAAAACGATTCCGCGCTTCACTTGGGTCGGCAAACAGGGCGGCGAGGAATGGATCGCCTATGAATTCCCCGGGGCGTTGCCCATCGGACGGACGGACATCTTCTGGGCGGCCGATCAGGAGGAAACCGACTTCCCGGAAACCTTCCGCATCGAGCATTGGGAAAACGGCAAATGGAAATCGGTGGAACTCGACGCCGACTACATGAACGCGGTCGATCTCTACGCCGGCTATCACTTCACGGTGCTGCGATTCAAGCCCGTCACCACGACCAAGCTCCGTCTCGTGGCCCAGCTCAAGCCGGGCATGTCCGCCGGCATTCTGGAGTGGCGGCTGCCGTATTAGCCGTACCAATCCAATCCAATCCAATTCAATCCAATTCAATTCAATTCAATTCAACCAAGAATAGACACCAATGAAGACAGGCTTGGGCAAACTCACTCGCCCGCAGTGTCGGGAGCAGTGGCCGAGAGATTCCTCGCCCGGCGAATTCGTGTCCATTCGTGGTTTCAACGACTGGCCTTTGGTTGCGGGGAACTTACTTCGCCGGCAAAGGCACCGCGGTTTTGAAGAAATTCGCATCCACCGCGTCCGCCCAGAGTTGGGCGGCCTTTCGCTCGCCGGATTCGCTGAGATGAATTCCGTCCACTTTGTCTTCCTTGTCCAAAGTGTCGTAGTCCGGGCCCGGGAAACAATTTGGAAAATCGTTGATCATGCGTTCCTGCACCCGCCGAATCTGGCCGAACGCATCGGGTGGTGACTGTCGATTCACTACGACTGCAAGGTTCGGAAAGCCCGCGTCCTTCCGGGCCTGTTTGATCCACGCTTCGTAATTCGCAATGAGTTTGTTCTCGTCCTTCTCCGGCCAATCGTTCTGGCCTTGATCGGCGAGAATTGCTCTCAGACCGGTGCCCGCGCAGTACTTGGTCAGCGCGTGTTCCAGACGGATGTAAGGCATGCGAATCGATGAATCCACAAACGAATGCTCGAACGGCTCACCCCGCGCGGACTTGGCCCAGTGCTCCAGACTGGTTCCTCCGAAGGCCGCATTAAGAATCAGCACCGGCACGTTTTGTTGTTCGGCGACATGCTCTGCAAACGCGGCCCAGAAGTAAGTGCCGCTTCCAGCCGGAGCCGGCTGGACGTTTGAACCAAAATGGGTTCCGACCGCCTCCGGCAAAAACCGCGGGTCGCCGGTGAACGTGTATTGCCACTTTGATTCCGTATCTCCGGGCGGCAACGCGATGGTGTTGACGCGGTCATCCTGCGCGCCCGGAAGATTAATCTCACCGCCATGCGCCACCGAATGACCCACAACCACGAACACCTCGCCGACACCGACGCGTTCAACTGTCGCGACCGTCGATTGATCATCATGGTGCGCGCGGACTTCCATCGAGTACCAACCCGCAGGAACCGGCACACTGCCTCGGTAGCTGAAATCTGACTGCACAATTTCCAATGAAACCCACTCGCTGACCTTGCCAGAATTCACGTCCACCACGCGCGCCTCAACCGACGCTCCCGGCCATGCGCAGGTCCCCGAAACATTGATCGTCGCATTCCTTTCCAAATTTCTTTGGAAGACCAGCCGGTTGGCGGGCGAGTTGATCGACAGCGTTCGTTTCGCCGACGAACCATCCGTTGGCCGCAAACGAATTAGTGCGATGGCGGGACCCTTCAACTTCAGACGAAGGGTGGGATTGTCGCTCGCAATCCTCTCGCTCCGCACATCTGCAAAATTACTTTTGGCATCGACGGTGTGAATCTCCGCCGTCACGCCACCAGTCCAGTCGAAGCTTTTCCAATTCAGAACAATCTCCGAACGCGGATCGTTGAAATTGCTCACCAGCAGGGAGGCTTCGCGACCGTCGGTGCTGAGGCCGCCGACGAAGGCAATTTGTCCCGGCACGGCACCGTGCGTCTCCACACGTTTTGGGGTCTCCATCAGACCCTGAAAAGCCCGCAACGCCTGGTAAACTTTCAGCGGAACACCCTGCTCGCTAAAAATTCCGAACGCCCCCAATTCGCCGTGAAAGAAATTGCATACGTTGATCGGCGTGTCCTGCAGTTCCATCAACGCGGTCGCAACGAAGGCCGCTCCCGGCGCACCGGCCATCACCTCGTAAGAACGCTCACGCGTGACAGGAGTTGCGGTGCCCATGATTGATCCCCAATCGTTGTTGGGGAGAAAATTCCATTCGTTCAAATGATTCTCGGTTTCGGTGAAGCCCTGGGAATCGAGCAAACTGCGGATGGCCCGGGACCGTTTGGAAAGCTCGCTCGGATCATCGGTGTAACAATGCCACGAGAAGAAGTTCAGCGGCACCCCTTGATCGCGACACATCGCCAGAAAGTTTTTAGCAAAATCGGTCGGACGGAATTCGCCCTCGGAAAAATGACCGCTCGCGCCGAGCGCCGGGCCGCCGACCTTCACGTTGGGGAACTCCTTTTTGATGGCTGTCGCCGCCGTGCGGTAGAGCCGCAGGTAATCATCGTCGGTGCCGCTCCACATGACCGGACGGTTCTCGGGTTCGTTCCAAATTTCCCAGTAACGGATGTTGTAATGAAATCCGTTGGCCCAGCCCTCGTTGTAATGTCGGATGATGCCGAGGCAGATCGCCGTCCATTTTTCCATGTCCGCGGGCGGATGGACGTACCGTTTCACGCTCGTGTGCTCGATGCTCTCGCCCAACCGGTAGATCGGTTCCGCGCCGGTCTGGCGGATGGCGGCGATGTATTCATCGGTGAGGGCAAAATCATAACTTTCGGGCAGCGACGGATCGGCGTCGGGGTTTGGGAAAACCGCATGATGATCGACCACATACGGATTGGGCCAGCCGCAGTCATGCAATCGGGTGAACGGAATGCCCAGTTCCTTTTGCTCCTTGATCACATCAAAGATTCCGCCCGGCGCGAGCGGTCCTTTGTTGATGCCATGAAGCGGACGAATGCCTCCGACGTGGACAGAAAAATCCGCGGTAAGGACCGCTTCCTCCGCGTGCAATCCGAATGGAAGAAACCCCACGGCGATCGCCGGGAGAAGGCGACCCAAACTACGGCCGAGCAGGGAACGGTTCGATGAACGGAATTGGAAGGAGAACATGATTGGTGGCTGCACTGAGTTTTGCCCTCGCTTCTGGGGATCTCAAGCCGGAATTTGTTGTCAGGTGCGTTTGAACGCGTGGGGGAAACGTAGGACAGGCATCCTGCCTGTCACGGGGATGTTCTACGCGAATTGCGCTTACGGGGAAAAACAAATGGCAGCCAACGCTTCATCGAGTCAGGTAGGCCCGCGACCGAACGGGAACGGTCGAAGCCATGACCGAAGACGAACCGGGCGTCCAGCATGAAAGAATCTCCATGCCGCCCCTGCGTTGACCGGCAAGCTGACTATTGACCTGTCCCTTTGTATCTACGTGATGCGCTCGGGGCCTCCGCCCAGTGTCGGCGCGGGTGGAAAAATGCGGGGGTCTGTCGGGGCCGATAGGACCGACGTTGCGGTGACTGCGACCCACAGGTTGGCAAGGAGAGCTTTGGTGATCAGTTTCATGATAATTTTCTGAGGAGGTGAAGTGGGGTAGGAGTGATCGGAAACGGGACTTTCAGGGGTCGGACCGGGAGGGGTTTGTCAGCCCGGTCGTGTTCACCGCGATCACGCGATATTGGTGCGTCTTGCCCGCTTCCGCCTTGGTGTCGATGAAGCGCATCTGGACCAAGGGCTGGGAGGGCGTGTCGCTGTATTGGAGGTTCTGGAAGATCGGGCGACCGAAGGGGTTTTTGCCCTGCTCGGGGACCTTGGCGAGAA
Source organism: Verrucomicrobiota bacterium (assembly GCA_041689265.1). Lineage (GTDB taxonomy): Bacteria > Verrucomicrobiota > Verrucomicrobiia > Limisphaerales > RI-55 > JBDNGP01. The sequence goes on along the minus strand of JBDNGP010000240.1, from coordinate 1,529 downwards.
ACTGGCCATCACGCTCGATGATGAAACCGGCGAGACCGCTTTCCAGGTCCGCCTCGGCTTCCCAGATCAATTCATTGGCTTTGACGCGGAGGTTTTTGGGGGACGGCGGCGGGGTAAGATCGATCACTGCGGTGTCTTTGACATACTGCGCCCAAGCTTTGGCGATCGCTTCGTTGGGCAGCCACACGGAACTTTCTTTCGACCCGGCAAACTTCGTGGCCGGGACGGGCGCGATGACATCCGTCCCGCCTGTGTGCAATGGGGCGATCCACGCGGAGGCGGCGGGCATCGGTTTCAGCGGGTCGCCGGCCTTCGCTGGCAAACGCGCCGTTAGACAGGCGTCGAGCCACGGCATCGCAAGATAGCGTTGATTGCCGCACTCATGAGCGGTCAACGGATCAACGGAGACGCAGACGAGTGAGCCTTTTGCTCGCATGGCGTTGAAGAAGCTTTCCACACCCGGCCACACGCCGGCGAAACGGTTCGTCTTATCGGTGACACCTTCCTTGGTGCCGAGATTGCACATGACCGGCACCTGACACGCCGCCTCCGAGATTACGTAGGGCACCGGCTTGGCCTCGGTGGGTTTGAGCGGCGGCACGCCCGAGCGTAGCCACGCTGCCGCGATGCGTTCGGGGTGCAGCAGCACCATGCCCCCGGCCCAATGTCCGCCGCCACTGTGTCCCCAAAGTGCCCAGGGAACAGCGGCGAGTTCAGGATGGCCGCGAGCGCGTTGGCGGCGGTGTAGTCGTTCTCGTGACCGATGATCTCGGTGGAGAGCGTCGCGGCGAGGGCGAAGGTGGCCGAGGAAAGAGCGGCGACCAGATAAAGGAGATGGTGGGGTTTCATGATTTTTGAGGCGCAGATGGTTTTACCAAGCGGAGGGCTGTGAGAGTTCGAGGGTAGCCTCGCCGCTGAGCCAGCCGAGGGAGACGATGAACGCGTGGGATGGGGCGGGGGCAAGCTAGATTTTGGCAGGAAAAGTCCCTGATCCACGCCATATTCTACTGGAACTGGGAGACTTTAGCGCGGGTTTCACTGCAGGCGCAGCGTAGATTCCCAGCCCGCGTTGCCAAGGTCTTTTTTGGCTGCGGTTTTTCACGCCCCGGACGCGGTTGCAAGGATGCGTTGCGGCGTGTGGAGCCAAACCGCTACTTCACCGGACTGGGGCTCTTCTGCCTGCTGGAAGCCAAAGACACGGAAATCGCCAGTCTCCGAAAGGGAGCAAACCACTGACTGGAGAGCCGGATGCGGGAGATCTGCACGTCCGGTTCGGAGGGGGGAGCGGCGCAAACCAATGCGCTGTTCCTACCTCTATCGGCTGGCAGGGATGCCTGCCGCTACAGTGGAGCCGGCGGTTCGCCTGTTTCTGTCCTGCCCCACGATTCCAAACGCACCCTGTGCTGAACTGTCAGTCGCACAATGTGCCCGTTCTTCGGGCGGCCCATCTGCTCAAACCACCGGGCAGCCCGGAACCGAACAGTGTGAAGTTCTTTGCTACGTCGGACGCAGTAAGAAAAGTCGAAGGA
>JBDNGP010000239.1:0-5381 GCA_041689265.1 Verrucomicrobiota bacterium | reverse complement strand
TGTTGTCCGTTTCATTTTGCGAACGCCAAGGGGAGGGACTGGTTCCGGTCGCCCTTCGGGCTCCCTCCACCAGTCCCTCCCCCTCATGCCTTGTAGTGTATTGATCTTCCCTTTGAGGTCACGAACTCAGAAACGGCGGGGAAGTATGGTTCAGGACCAGCGTCACGTGCGATTTTCGTTGTCGAACGGCCTGTAAATGGAGAGATAAAATTCGCGCAACCCGACCAAGAAACTATTTTCTATTTTCAAACCTCTACTGGCTTCGAGTCCTATCCCAAAGGAATCACGTGCTTGGATCGTTTTGTCACGCTGAGTTCCCGACAATATGAATGGGAGGGGGCTGCCTACATGGCATTGAGCTATATGATTGATTCGTGGGATGGAAGGGCTACCGGATCCGACGTGATGCGTTGGGAGAAAGCAGACATCGAATCGGGTCGCCTGGAATAATTAGCTCCCGGCTACCGCACCACCGGTCGTGTGGGTCCGCAACTGGCGGTTCCGATTAGACACGGACCTTCACCCGTAGTGAAAACGCCCGAGGGCTGTCGCAGGACGTCGGGCAGGTTTGTTTCTGATCGACGATAGGGAGAGGTTCCTGCCGAGCCCATTTCAGAACACTGAAAGTGTGGCCCGTTCGGGTGTCGTTCCTTCGGGACTTTAGTCAGGGCTTCGCGGGAGGCCAAAGGTCGGATTCCAACGCCCTACCGGTCGTGCTCTTAGCGTTCTTTGCGGCTTGGCGTGAGGGCATCGTTCCATTGTTGGAGTCACCGGAGGCGGGATGACAGGTCAGCGCGTTGAACCGCCACTTGATCAATGACACCCGCACGCTACATCGCCGAGGTTCCGGAGAAAATGCCCTTGAGGTTCATCTTCAGTTCGTCGGGTTTGGGTGAGAATTCCAAGGCGACTTCTTCGTCAATCGTGCCGTCCTTCACGAGATCCGCGAGCGCCTGGTTGAACGTCTGCATGCCGTCCAGTCGTGACCCCTGAATGGCGCCCTGAATCTTCGTGGTATCGCCTTCGAGGATCAGTTTTTTTATACGCGGCGAGTTGATCATGATCTCCAGCGCCGCGGTCCGGCCCCCATTGCTCTTGGGAATCAATTTCTGACAGACGATCGCCACCAACCCCATTGCCAGCTGCATGCGGATCTGATGAATCTTGTCGGTCGGATACATGTTGATGATCCGATCCAACGACTCCGCCGCATCAGACGTGTGCAATGTTGCCAGCACGAGATGCCCGGTTTCCGCCGCCGTCAACGCGACATTGACCGATTCCACATCACGCATTTCACCGATGAGAATCACATCCGGATCCTGTCGCAACACATGTTTGAGTGCGGCCGCGAAATCGTTTGAATCCTCGGCCATCTCACGCTGATTGATCAGGCATTGCTTGTTCTGATGAACAAACTCGATCGGATCTTCCAGCGTCATGATGTGACTGTATTGCGTGGCGTTGATGTGATCAATGACGGCCGCCAGCGTAGTCGACTTGCCGCTGCCCGTCGCTCCGGTGATCAGAATCAGACCATGGTTCAACTCCGCAACCTTCTTCAGGATGTCCGGCAGCCCAAGGTCTTCAAGTGTCAGGATCTTCGTGCCGATTGTTCGAAGCACGGCACCGGGGAGGTTTCGCTGGAAAAAGAGGTTCACGCGGAAACGTCCGATGTCCCCGACGGTGATGGCAGCATCGACATCCTTGCGCTTCTTAAATTCTTCAATCTTCTCGTCCGAGCCCAGGATTTCCTTGATCAAACGATACACGTCCTCCTCGGTAAGCGGGTCCATGGAGAACCGTCCAAGCTCACCGTCAATGCGTCCCATCGGCACTTCACCCGCCTGCAGGTGAAGATCAGAACCACGGTTGTCGACAAGCACTTTGAGAAGGTCGGCGATGGAAAGATCGTTCGAGGATGGTGATGGCATGACGGTTAACCTGCCGAAATGAAAAATGATTGTCGAGTCGATAGAATCAACCTATAAGTTTTCCGATCCCAAGAAACCTGAACCTGGATTCACACCCGGCGTACCCGGCCCACGGACCAAAGTCCGATCAACCGCGCCCGACCCGGCCGAATCCTGCCCGCAACCAAAAATCATCTATGGACATCGCTGAACTCCTCCAATACGCCGTGGAATACGGCGCCTCGGATTTACACCTCACCGTCGGACGCCCGCCAATGGTCCGTATTTCCGGACGGCTCATTCCGAGCGGTTACGAAACGCCTCTGACACCGGACGACACGAAGTCGCTGATGTACAGCATTCTTACGGATGAACAGAAGGCGAAGTTCGAGGAGGAGCACGAGCTGGATTTCTCGATCGGTATCCCGGACATCTCGCGGTTCCGCGTCAACATCTTCATGCAGAAAGGATCGGTGGCCGGAGTGATGCGCACCATCGGCTCTGAGATCCCGACGATGGAACAATTGGGACTGACCCCCGCCATGGTTGAACTGGCCCGACTCCCGCGCGGCCTGGTGTGCGTCACCGGCCCGACCGGCAGTGGTAAATCTACAACGCTCGCCGCGATGATCAACCTGATCAACCACGAGCGCGAAGCCCATATCGTCACGATCGAAGACCCGATTGAGTTTGTTCACCCACATTTGAATTCCACCGTCAACCAGCGTGAACTCGGATCCGACACCTACTCGTTCCCGCGCGCACTCCGCAGTGTTCTGCGTGAAGATCCAGACGTCATTCTCGTGGGTGAAATGCGCGACCTGGAAACCATCGCTGCCGCGCTGACTTTGGCGGAAACGGGTCACCTTGTCTTGTCCACGTTGCACACGCAGGACGCCGCGCAAACCGTGGACCGCATCATCGATGTGTTCCCACCGTATCAACAGGAACAAATCCGCGTGCAGCTTGCCGCAACGTTGAAGGGCGTCATCTCCCAGATTCTCCTTCCCCGTGCCGATGGAGGCGGCCGCGTCGCCGCGCGTGAAGTGCTGGTCGTGACCAGCGCCATTGCTGCCATCATCCGCGACGGCAAGACACACCAGGTCTATTCCGCGATCCAGACGGGAACCAAGAGCGGCATGCAGACGATGGAGAAATCTCTGGCGGACCTTTACGCCGCCGGACAGATTTCCTACGAAGACGCAATGAGCAAGGCCATGCACCCGGACGAATTCAAAAACCTTGCGAGAGTCGAACATTAATCACATGAACGCCGACAACTTAAAATCCATTCCGCTGTTTCAGGATCTCGGTTCGGACGCGTTGTCCAAACTGGCAGCCGTCACCGAGGAGAAGTCGTTTGCCGATCAGGAGATCATCTTTAACGAGGGCGATGACGGGGACGCAGTTTACTTCATCATTGAGGGTGCGGTAAGAATTGAAAAACGCATCGCTGCCGACAACGACGCTACGAAAACCCTGACGATCATCGGGCGGGGCGATTTCTTCGGCGAGATGGCGCTTTTCGACGGCAAGCCGCGCTCCGCCGCAACGGTTGCCCTTGGCGCGACCGTGGTGTATCGGTTTGCGCGCGGGACATTCCGGGAGCTGATGGAAACGGATACGACCAGCGCAACCGCCCTGCTCTTCGCCATCATCAACACCTGCAATCAGCGTATCCGCAATCTCAACGGCAAGGTCGTGGTGTTCCACGAAGTCGGCAAAGCAGTGGGAGAATCCAGCGATCTGCAGACGCTCCTCGACGTGATCGCGAAACAGATGGCCAACGCGACAAGTGCGGAGAGTGCGAGCATTTTGTTGAAGGAGGAATTCAACGATCGTCTCGCCATTCGTTGTCACACCGGCAAGAGCTTTTCCCCCGAAGAAAAAGAAATGATCGCTGAGTGCAAAGGAATCCTCGCGGACACGATCTCCAAGGACAACATCACGCTGGTGACGGATCATTCATCCGATGAGTCGGTGAACAAACTGGAGGCAACCGGACTTGAGGCGACGTCCATGATTGTCTCGCCCATTCGCGTTGAAAACAAACTGCTGGGCGTCATCGTGCTGGGCCATTCGCAACCGAACATTTTCGACCTCGACGACGTGAGCCTTTGTTCGAGCATCGGCAGCCAGGCAGGCCAGGCGATCATCAACTTCCGGCACAAGGAAGACGAAGATCGCCGCTCCCGTCACGGCCGGCAATACGTCCGATTTTAGGCGAGGCCTCCGCCCTGTCGGGTGTCAGCAGTGCTTCATCGAAATCCGGCGGATCCGAAGTTGCAGCCTATTTTTCACCGGAAGTTTTGGCTGCGTCCACCAGTTCCTGCACGGAGTGGCGTGCCTTGTAACCTTCGTGCCCCAGTTTGGCGCTGATGACGCCGTCCTTGCCGACGATATAGGTCATAGGATTAGGGATGCCTTCAGCCCGCCCTTTGGCCTCCTCGTTCAGCAGCTTCCACGCTTTGATTTCGGCACTGCCGGAATCACTCAACAGGGAAAATTTAATACCTCGCTTACTGGCGAACCGGGCCAGCACATCGACAGGCTCATAGCTGATGGCCACCAGTTGAAGTCCGGCGGCATTGATCTCGACCAAACCTTCCTGCATTGCGACCAGGTGTTTTTGGCAGAACGGACACCAATCGGCAGATCGATAGAATACAATCGCCACCGGCCCGTGTTCGAGGAGAGCGGACAGCTTTACGGTTTCGTCCTTCTGATTTTTCAGCTCAAAGGAAGGCGCCTTGTCGCCCACGTTCAGGCCGGCAAGATTTTCGGCCTGCAAGCCCTGATATGCGAAGATCTTTCCCGCGAAGACGAGGCCGATGCTCAGCATCTTGGCGACACCTGATTGATGGATGGTTGCGTTCATATGTTGACAAACAAGACGCTCCAGCTCCCGATTTATTTCCCGCTTATGAGACAATCATCATAAATAGAAATTCTGATCTCCATGAAATTCAATGCCTCGGGTGCGTTTGAAAGCGTGGGGCAGGAAGCCGCCGGTTCCGCCCCATTCGTCGGGTAGGGCCGCGTCGCTCCACGCACGCCGCCGCCTGCCGGACGCGGATTTGATCATCCAAAACCGTTGCCAAACCCGGACGAGCCACAAGAGTGGCGGAGCCGGTCCTGGACTACGCCGATAGAACGCGGCGGCGACGGCGCTTTTGGGCGGACAGGGCGGTTGGAGGTTTGAAACCGACCCGCACGAGCGAAAGCGGTATCGCGCTTCGCTTTCAAACGCACCATTCCTTCTGAGCCGGAAGGATGCAGTAGAAAACCACGAATGGACACCAATGGACACGAATCCAGAAAGCCCCGGCAATCTAAGAGCCTGTCCGAAAAAGGAGTGACCGAAAAATTCGTGGAAAATGTGATCGGTCCAGATCGTTTTGATTGACACTTCGGGCTTGAAAAAACTTTTTATTTTTGGCGCAGCCCACTTGAGGCGATGAACATCGT
>JBDNGP010000238.1:0-3742 GCA_041689265.1 Verrucomicrobiota bacterium | reverse complement strand
TCGTTGCACGGAATCCAACATCAAGAAAACGATGGCCCGTGCCATCAGCCACTTGAATGCCCGCTCCAAAGACCACGCGATTCGGCTGTGGCTGGAGGCAGTGCGACGTGTCCAAAAGGACACCTTCCCTCCAACGGGTAGTTCAGATACAAATTACACCAATCCATGAAGGCGACTGACAACAGGAACACAAACGGGAGCTGGGCGAGAGCCTTGACTTCGGAGCGTCGGCGGGTTCGCGGGACCTGTCATTCTGGCATCGCGGCCAGTCACACACGTCCGAAATTGCGGGAAGCTGTCAGCCCCAGAGCGGTGTCGCTGAGTTGTCAATCATCAGGACGGAATCCGTCATGGGCTAGCTCGCAATACGCAACAAAGTGTAACGGTATTTTACCTTCGTATGTCTGAAACGACAAAAATGAACGATATCGCACACCATGCTGCTGACAGGCCGCAAGGCGTGGATTGGGTGAGGCTGCAATCGTGGTTTGTCGTGTCCTGCGGGTTGATATTCCTATTGGTTGGTCTCGCCAAAATCGCAAGCTTTGTTGATGGTGCCGATGTCTTGAAAGCCATCGATCCAATCTTCAAAGTACAGATTGGATCTCTACTGCTGTCAGTTGGGTTGATGGAGTGTGCCGTTGCCAGTTTCTGCCTCAAGAACCGTCACGGAAGTGGCAGTCTGGGCCTGATCGCATGGGTCGCACTCCTACTGTTTGTCTATCGCGTGGGAGTGGCAGTTGTGGGATGGGAACGACCGTGCTCTTGCCTGGGCTCATTAACGAGAGTATTGGGGAGCTCCGAAGGAACCGGCAATCGAATCGCCCTCGGCCTTCTGGCTTACCTGCTCAGCGGGAGTTGTTTGTTTATTTATGCAAAACGACACGCCCCCTCACTCAAACCAAATCGAAACGAGGAATGAACAAACATCTAACTCTAACGCGCTGGTTCCTGACATTCGCCCTGACGAACACCTTGTGGGCGGCCGATGATCAGCCAAGCTTCGAGCTGTCAGGATCAATTCAAACCAAGGCATACGCAGATGATGGTCGCGAATTTTTGGCCGAAACATATCAGTTCGAAGTCGCCGTTAGCGGTCGCCAATGGTTTATTCGGACTCATTACTCCGAGAACCACTCCGTGGAGTACGGCTCCGACGGAACGAACACTTTTGAAGTGCTTCTTGATTACACAGTTCCGGGCAGTGAGTCGTCCAAACTTCGTCCCGGAATGATTTTGCCAGGTCCTTATCCGTTGGTGTCTGAAGGAAGCACGGCTTTGGCGTGGCTGGTCTTTTGTTCCAGTCCGATATTCTCAGAATCTGGCACCGCCCCACTCATCCTTCCGCCCTGGTTGGATCCGACGGCGGACGCCCGGGCTCATGCGCTTCGCTCTGAAGTGACTCTTTCTCCCGATCCGCCGCATCTTCCGGGCAAAGTGGTATTTACCGTTGATGCTCAAAGGCTGGCCACCGCAGCGAGCGATCCTGCATTGTTTTCATCGACGTTACGTAATGAACAATCTGGATCACAGTTTTCATCTCTCGAAGGGTTGCCTGAAGGGTTTGTCGCCGGAGAGGTTGAGGTGATTTCGTGGACAAATATTGGAAACATCAATGTTCCCCTGACGTTCAAAGCGACTCAAAGGGCATTTCCCGAACCTGGACGGGAGGGTGGCTCCATATTTGCCGAGTATCTTGGCCGTGTTGATTCGGTAAAAACGGAAAAACCTCGGTCTTCCTATTTGCCGGAAATCTCAAAATGGAAGATCGCAGTCGGCGACTACCGGTTCAACGACCGAAAATCCAATGTCGATTATATCAACTATCCGGTGGAGAACGGCGTTTGGCCCGCAGTTGCAAACGATGAGCTTCTTGCTCTGTTTGACAAACGGAAAGCCGCTCTTAAGCAGTACTATAAGAAGCCGCTCGTAGGCCGCGTGTGGGTGCTCGCCCTTTTGCTGCTGGTGCTTGTTGTTCCCGCTTTTCGACTGATCCAAAGAAACAAAAAATAACACATAACTAATGACCTATGAAAACCATATCTGTCGGCAAAGCTATCATCACAACTGTAGCGCTCGCTTCAATGGCGCTGACCGACGTGCTCATACCGAGTGCTTTCGCTGGCCCCAATCCTGGCTACGAGAATTGTGTTCCACGCCCCCCTACGACTTCCACTGCTGGCTGCGCCACGGATTGCACTGGCCCGATTGCGTCCAATTCTTGTTCAAGATTAAATTACTACTCATGTAACGACTGCGTCGCAGGTAGTGCCACGTGCCCTGCTCCAGGCGGCACCGCCTGCCAGAGCTCCTTGGATAAGGCTCCCTGTTATCCGAATGCGGCGGGTGTTTGTCATTGCTCGACAAACTGGGTTCTCGGCAAGAAAAAAGCTGCCACTTCGGTTTGCTAACTGGATCGCCATTAAATCTTCACTATGTTACGTCCACGAACGGATGCGTTCATCGCCGGGTCATTGACTGCGGCGATGAACGTTGGCGACGCCCCCTCAGTTCCGCAAGCGAATGACGCCAAGTTCGGACCGGCCTACGATGTGTGGCCAGCCTGTACGTCATTTTGTTAATCACTGCTTCCGCGTTAAATGGGGTGTCGCGTGAGATCAGTCGCTTGAACCGGTTGGCTTGGCCGACACTGAGCCATAAAGATTGATGCTTGGTCGCGCTGGATTGTCAGAGATTTGCGAATAAGATGAAAGCGAACGCTAGGGTCGTGCTTCCGCCGCAGGCTCAAGGTCGCCGACGTAATTTTTCCGTATTCAGCGGTCTGTCGTGTGCGTTTAGTTTCTTGGCCGTCGTACCGCTGTTGCTCATCGGGCTCGGACAGCAGCTTCATGACGGGCGTTATCATCAGCTTTGGTGCGGGCAGGTTGCCGGGCAACTCATCGGCGGTGAAGGCCTTCCTCATTGGCTGTCGGGGATGAACGGCGGGCTGGGTTCACCGGCCATGTTCTTTTATCCAACGCTGCCTTACGCCATTCCGGTTCTGGGGCGGGTGGCGGGGGCGGATGCCGGTCATTCCCTGGCGCTTGGTGTTTTGGGTGCAATGGCCGTGGCGGGCCTGAGCATGCGCTCGCTGCTGCGGCAGTTTGTCCGGCCGGGCGCTGCGCTGGCCGGGTCGTTGTTGTATGTCACCGCGCCGTATTTTCTGGGAACGGACCTTTATGTGCGCGGGGCTTACGCGGAGTACTGGGCGTTTGCCTGGATGCCCTTGGTGTTGCTGGGTGTCAGCAAGTTGAGGAGGTCATGCAACGGGCGGCCTGCTTCCACATCTGGAAACGCTGTTGAACAAGAGGACGGTTCCTTTCCCCTCACGCCGGCTGCTACGAAGAGCGGGATCTTGGGTGGCGTGTTGTTGCTGGCGGCGGGGTATGGTGCGCTGGTGGCCACGCATCTGCCGACCACTCTCGTCTTCTCGCTCGTGCCGCTGGCGTTCGCCGCAGTGCCGGTGAGCGGCAAGTGGTCGGAGCTTTCGTGGCCGCGCTGGAGACCACTGGTTTATACGACCATCGGCATGGCACTCGGCGTCGGTCTGGCCGCGCCTTATCTGATTCCCGCGATGACGATGCAGGACTACGTTTCGCTGGACGCGCTCACGAGTTTCCACAAATACGATCACAACTTCTTCTTTGGTGAGTTGGGCTGGGGCCGGTTCGATCTCGGGCATGAGTTCAAGCAGACGTTGTATCTGCCTTTTCTGGCCACGGCGGTCATGGGGCTGACGGGG
>JBDNGP010000237.1:0-3753 GCA_041689265.1 Verrucomicrobiota bacterium | reverse complement strand
TCTGCGGCGGCGGGGTCACCGAAAGCAGAACATCGGCATCGGTCGTGCCGGTGGTGTCGGACGCGCCGGATTTGCGATCGAGATAGAATCCGGGACTGATCCCGGCCGCAGCCAGCCAGTAACGAATCTCGTAGTTGTGTGTCGAAACAGGAAACACCATGCCCATGCGCATCGGCGTACCGGCGGCCTTGCGTTTGGCAACGATCGGCTTCAACGAATCGGCCGTGATCGGATGCTTCGGCGTGGGTGTATTGAGAGCCGGATCAGCAGCCTGCATTTCGGCCCACAGATCATTGGCGACCGTGATCGCGTTTCCGTTGTAGTCGAGTGAATAGGGCGTGATGATGTGGGCCTTCGTGCCGAAACCGATGGTGGCACCGATCGGTTGACCGGCGAGCATGTGAGCTCCGTCGAGTTCACCGCTGATCACGCGGTCGAGAAGGATCTTCCAGTTGGCCTGGGCTTCGACTTTCACGTCGAGGCCTTCTTCTTCAAAGAACAGTTTTTCCTTGGCGATCACCAGCGGAGCGCAGTCGGTCAGTTTGATGAATCCGAAGGTGAGCGAGTCCTTTTCGACATCGAGCAGTTCGGCATGAGCGGGTACGGTGATCGCGGTCACCACACCAAGCAGGAGCGCTTTCCATCCGAGGGAACGGGAGCGGTTCATTTTCGTTTGATTGAGCAATTTCATAATCAGCAGCAGGTGGCTGTTTCAGTTTCAGTTTCGATGTCAGTGGGAATGTTCGTGACGGCGGTTTCCTCGACGAGCTTGAGCGCGGCGCGGAAGATGTCTTCACGAAATACTTTGGTGAGTTCCGAGGGAGAGACGGCGGGCGTGTATTCCCGACTGCCCAGAGGAACCAGATTGTTGGCGACCCACGCGGCTTTCAAGGCGGTGGGTTCGTTGGCGTGATGCCGGTGAAAAACGTGAAAATCAGGGAGCGACTCGACGCGGCCGTAGCCGAAGTTGAACGAATCGAACAAACTGTCCTTGAGCACTTCGAACGGAACGTTCAGGTAACGCTTGCGCGCCAGCACCCGGGCAAGTGCTTCGCGGTTCTCCGGTTGGTCGCACCATTCACACGCTTCGTAGACGGCGGCAATCAGCGCGAGATGTTCCTCCGGATGCTGGTTTGAAAATGCCTGCCGGACCATCAGCACCTTCTCCGGATGATGCGGTGCAAGCTGCACACTGGTCGATGCTCCCCAGCCGATCCCGCGTCGCACGGCGACGGTGTTCCACGGTTCGCCGACGCAATAGCCGTCGAGGTTGCCGTTTTGCAAACTGGTGAACATGGAGGGTGCAGGCACCACAACAACGTTCACGTCCTTGTCCGGATCGATCCCGCCGCTGCGCAGCCAGGAGCGCAACAGGTAGTGATGTGATGAACTTGGAAAAACCACGCCGAAGGTGAGCTGCTTCTCGTCGCGCCGACGTTCGATCAACGCGCGTAGCGTGCGGGCATCACGAACGCCCTGGTCCCAGAGCTCCTTGGAGAGCGTGATGCCGTTGCCGTTCTGGTTCAGCACCAGCCCGGTGACGCATTCACACGCGACACAACTCTGCCCCATCGTCGCGGCGAATGGCATGGCGGCCAGCGCATGGGCGGCGTCGAGTTTTCCGAAAATGATCTTGTCGCGGATCGTCGCCCAGCCGATCTCGCGGCTCAACCTAACGCGCAGTCCGTACTTCTCGTAAAGGCCCAGTTCGCTCGCCATGATCAACGGGGCGCAGTCCACCAGCGGAACGTATCCCACCAGCAACGGTTTCATCTGTCGGTTCGGTTTCATTTTTGGCAGGTGACCCAATTCGATCACTGCCAGTCATTTAGCGTCGCCGATGCCAGCGTTCCATGAACCCGCCTCAAGAAACGCGCTCCTTCCATGAAAAACATTCATACCACCTCTAATTCGGCTGATTTTGTTGCTGATTTTGCTTCCTCCAACCCAAACGACCCCGCCCCCGGCCAACCCCTCTCAATCTTCGAAATGAAATGCATTCATGGGGTCGATCAACCGCGCCCACGAATTCACAGAATGCGCTGAATCTTTTTGATCAGGATGGAAGAACCGGCGGGCCGATTTGAAACAGCCCGTTGTTCGCCGCACTTGAGAAGTGTAGCGTCGGCCATCCTTGGCTGACGTGGCCGGCGCTTCCAGCCCGGCGGAAAGAACGCTCCGCGATTTCGGGCGCGTGAGAGCTTTCCGACCAACATCGAAAGGTAGGGCTCGTCGCTCCGCGCGCGCCGCCGGGCGTGTGGACGGATTCAAATACTCCCAACCGCTCCGGGCGTTCCAGAACCCACCATCCGACCCGTCTACAGAACTCCAAATCTTTTCTGAGAATCCGCAACGCCCATCGCGGACCGCGCGGAGCGACGGTCCCATCCCTCGGCTACTTCGTCACCGAAAGGTAGGGCTGGCTCTCCGAGCCGGCCGTCGAGCGTGTCGGCCTGTTCAGACCTGCCAGCACACTCGGAGCGTATCGGGATTCGCCAGCGGACCGCGCGGAGCGACGGTCCCTACCTTTCCCCCCACGTCAGGCACGGATGGTCGACGCTACATTCCCCGTACCGTGGGCATCCTGCCCACAGCGGCTCCGCACTCGCGAGACCGTCGAAATAGTTTCCAGACCCTCTCCCCTAGTCACCGGTCTTGAGGAGAACGAACAGCAGCACGTTGAAGAGAAGCGACAGGATGAACGCGACTTTGTAGAAGAGGACGGGGTTCCGTTCCAGCAGCGGCGCGCCGGCCGTGATGAAGGGCTTCACCTTGTCGGGATAGTCGATCCCAAACCGCATCTCGGAATAGTTGAGATAGCGGTCATCCGGATCAATCGCGATCGCCCGCAGGATCACCGCGTCGAGCCATTCGGGAATGGTCGGTCGAAACGACGACGGCGGTTTGGCCTGACGAAATGTCGGGGTCTGAAACGGCTCAATCTCGCCGTGGGGAAAATGATTCGTCAACGCCTCGTAGACGGTCGCCCCGAGCGCAAACACCTCGGTTCCCTCCGACAATGGAACGCCCTGAAACCGTTCCGGCGCGAGATAGCTCGGCGTACCCGCGCGAGATGTTACTGAGAATATTTCACTGATGCTTCCGAAGTCGATCAGCTTAAAGGTCATCCCGCCGTCGCGATCCAGCACGAGGATGTTCTCCGGTTTCAAGTCGCCATGCACAAGATCCAGACCAACGAGAAACTGACAGGCATCAAGCAGAAAACGCGTCAGCGCCAGACCGTCCTCAACACCCAGCGGCCCGTGGGTTTTGAGATAATCCTTCAGTGTCGGCGCCTCGATGTATTCCATGCAGTAACACATCGTGGAGACACCCTCCGGCACGTAGGCCTTGGTAAAGAAATCCTGGTCCAGCCGCACCAGACTCCAGATCTCCTTCAGAAACTGGTTGCGGATCAGTTCGGAATGCAACGCTTCCAGCGCGGCGAATTTGATTACCAGCCGCTCGCCGTCGCGCTCCGCCAGCCACGTGCGTTCGTTCTGGTTCAACGGAGAGATGAGCTTGAAGCCATCGATCACCTGCTCGACGCGCAGTTCGGAGGGAATGATCAGCTGCCGCATGGCATCCTCCGCCGCACTCAGTTCCACCAGCTCAATGACGATTGCCGACATGTCATCGACAGTCTCCGTGCGCGCTTGATGCCGCGCCTGGCTGATGAAGCCGCGGGCGGTGATGTGTTCCTTCAGCTGAGTGAGCATTTCGCTGGTCTCAAACTGATTGTATACGCCGTCC
>JBDNGP010000236.1:0-50185 GCA_041689265.1 Verrucomicrobiota bacterium | reverse complement strand
CTTGCCCAGCGAAACCGGCGCCGGGAAGAAAACCAAAAACCAAAAACCGGCGCACCAAAAACAAACCATACCTAACAATGACCGCCTCCTCCGTAGCGTAATTATTCGCCTCCTGAGGTCATTGATTCAAAAACGCGCCGTCACCGATCATATCGCCGCCAACAACAGCGAAGGCTGGTCGTCCATTCAAGGTGCGTTCTGGCGTGAAGGCGGTATATCACCGGATTTGAATTTGAACGATGTGCTTCCGCGATTTACTGAGGAAGCCATCAAGGTGATCGATGGGCATGATGCCAGCGGTAAACCATTGATGCTTTATCTCGCGTATCCCGCGCCGCACACCCCGTGGTTGCCCGACAAGGAATATTTGGGGAAGAGCGGTGCGAGCATGTATGGCGATTTTCTAGTGATGGTAGATGCCATGATCGGGCGCGTGCTGAAATCGCTTGAGCAGAATGGAATGGCGGAAGACACGTTGGTCATTTTCAGTTCGGACAACGGACCGGTCTGGTACGACACGGACGTCGAACGTTTTGGCCATGATTCGTCGGGCGGATTGCGCGGGATGAAAGGCGACGCGTGGGAAGGCGGGCATCGCATGCCATTCATTGTTTGTTGGCCGGGCAGGGTGAAGGTGAGAACAACGAGCGATCATACGGTTTCGTTCACGGACGTGATGGCGACCTTTGCGGATATCGTGGATCAGGATTTGCCGCCGGATGCGGGGCCTGACAGTTTGTCGTTTCTTCCGGCGTTGGACGGCAAAAAAGGATCAAGTCGTGGGCCGATAATTGTCCAGTCGGCGAACGGGACAATGTCGATTCGGTCTGGCGATTGGAAATTGATTGAGGGTTTGGGCTCCGGTGGATTCACCAAGCCCGCACGTGCCAACCCCACCGCTGGAGGACCGATCGGACAGCTCTACGATCTCAAGAACGATCCTGGCGAGACGACGAATCTGTATTTGGAAAAACCAGAAATCGTGAAGCGACTAAAGGACGAGCTGGCCAAAGCGAAGAACGACGGCCGGACGCGATAAACCTAAACGGTAGGGCGACGCTCCCGCGGAGCCCATCTTGGAACACTGAAAGTGTGTACCGGTATCGTTGCATCCCGCGGGGACTTTGAAATGGGCTCTGCAGGAGCATCGCCCTACCGTAGTTCATCCGTGCATTCAGTGCATTCCGTGGTGAACAACTAAGCCTACTGCTCCGCCAGTTTTTCAATCCCCTGTTCGTCCAACCGAAAGAGCACCCATTCCTTCATCTCCCTCGCGCCGAGGCTTTCATAGAAATCAATCGCGGTTTTGTTCCAGCCCAGCGCCACCCAATCCATGCGACCGCACTTGCGTTCCTTGGCCAACTTCACCAACGCAAGCAGCAACGACTTGCCAACGCCTTTGCCGCGGAATTCAGGTTTCACAAACAGATCTTCCAGATACAATCCTTTACGACCTACGAACGTCGAGAAATTGTGGAAGAACAACGCGAAGCCAGCGGGTACATTCTCCAAAAAAGCAAAGATAACTTCAGCACCTGGATGTTCACCGAACAACGCTTCTTGAATATCCTCAACCGTTGCTTCGACGTCATGGCTGAGTTTTTCATACTTGGCGATACCGAGAATAAATTTATGCACCAACCCGGCTTCGTCCGGTCGGGCAGGGCGGATGGTGAGTGAGTTATTCATTTTTGTTTAACCACAGATGAACACGGATGAGCACAGATATTGGTAGGGCGAACTTGCCGAGAGTGTCTCAAAACTCTGTAGTCACATTGAAGCGGAGTCGTCAACAAGACCTCGAAGTCTCGTTCGGAGAACTCGCCCCACCTGTTGGGGCGCTATGGAGGTGGGGTGAGTTCTCCGAACGAACCTTTGAACGCCAAGACCAGGGCTTGAAAACCAAATGGCTTCGGGCGCTCTACACTCGTCCGGTAGTTAAAAATAGGTTTTTGGACAGTCTCTGCCGGTCCGTCGGGAGCGCAATGGGTTGCTAAAATCGTAGTGTGCTTTCGAGCGTTTCGGGATTCTCCACAGCTTCGCGGGAGCGGCTCCCTACCATTCAAATTCGTCATCATTGGCGTCAATTCGCGTAAGAGCATCCGTGTTTATTCGTCCCACTGAGCGGGATCCGTGGCCAAAACGTCTTGTCTTTGCGTGTTATGCGTATTTTTGCGGCAATGGTATCGACTCATTCAACCGGCTTCTTCCAGATAGTTACGGTGCGTTTCATTTCATCGATCAACCACTGACACGCCTCGAATGCCTCGCCGCGATGCGGTGCGATCACCTCCACCCAAAGCGATGATTCGTTCACCTTCACCACACCCGTCCGATGTATTAACCGAATGGATTCAATCGGCCACTTCTTTTCGATCGCATCAAAGATCAGTTCGAACTGACGTTCGGCCATCTGCTGAAACGCTTCGTAATCAAGCGCCGAGATCGTAGAATCGCCTTCCTGCGCGCGGACGATGCCGGAGAAATAGATCACCGCTCCCATACCGTCCGACGCGCTCCGAGCGTTGATCAGTTCGGCTTCATCAATGAAATCGGGAGAGATGGCCAGTGAACGTTTCATGAATCAAATCAGCCACCTTGCACGGGAGGAAACAGCGACACCACATCGCCATCCGAAAGGACAAACTCGCGCGGTTGATAATCCACACCGACCGCCAGCAACGTCGCGCGGCTCATCTCTTGCAGTTTGGAATATTCGGCGCACAGGTCGTCATGAAGTTTCCCGAGGGTGCAGCCATCTGGAACGTCCCGCGTCAACTCATCGATACCGGTGAGATCCTTGAAATAAGAAAAGAATTGAACGGTGATTGTCACAGTCCGGCGATGCTAGTTGGTCACCATTGGTTTGAACACAAAATCCTGCCGTGAAGGGAATGCGATCATGAGAACATTATCGGTAGAGCCGGTCTCTCCGAGCCGACCGCTGGGCGTGAGTTGGTGTTGAACGTATTCGAGGAGATGGAGTGTGGTTGGATACGCCGACGGTCAAGGATATAGAAGGGCGACATTCCGGTTGCCCAGAAGAGCCCGCCATCCAACGAGGCGACAGGAATGTCGCCTTTCGCGGATGTCGAAGCCGCCGGGGACCGCGCCAACGCCTCCCGGAGGTTGGGCAGGTCCTCGTGATGACGTATTCTGCGGAAGCCGATCTCGGCCCACAGCAGCCCCGAGGCGGCCCAGCGTTCCACCATGTCTGTTTTCACGTTCCATCGCTTGATGTTGCCGGGGTGCTCCCGCCAGTTGCGCATCACGTTTTCAATGAGGTTCGTGCTCAGGAAGGTCAGGTTCAGGGTGGCCGGGATCCCCAGCCGGTGGACGCACAGGATCTCCTCCCGGGTATGGGGGGCGGGCCTTTGGCCCTTGAACATGATCATGACCATCGCGATGGTTTGCATCGGTAAAGTAGTCGGCAACCTGATGGTCGATCTGAATCCGTCCAACGTGAAACTCCGGGATCGCGCGGCGAGAATCGCAGCGGAGTTGACCGGGTGCGGTTGCGACGAAGCGCACGAAACCGTGGTGAAGTAAAGTGGCAGAGGAGGCGGAGCCAATGCCTGACCAGAATCGCCGAAGTTCCCGTTGCCCGCATCACTGAATGCCGAACGCCTCGCGCAGCATGTCGATGCTCTTCGGTACGCCTGAACTCGCCGGATCTTTTCCTTCAAACTCCAGCGAGACGTAGCCACGGTAGTTCACGTCCGCGAGAATTTTCGCGACCTTCTTGTAATCGAGATCAAGCGTGTACCATTCGCCGCCGCCGTAGTAGGTCTTCGCCTGAACGAACACGGTCTTCGGCGCGATCAGTTCGAGTTTGGGATAGGGGTTTTCCAGAAAGTTTCCGGTGTCCATCAGCGCGCCCAGCCACGGCGATTTGATCGCACCCAGCAAACGCAACATGCCCTCGGGCGTGTTGGTGAGTCCCCAATGGTTTTCCAGTGCGAGCATGACACCGAGCTTCTCGGCGACCTTCAGGCATTCTTCAATCGAATCGATGCACCACTTGAATCCTTCGTCGAGCGTGACGCCGTCGGGGAGCGGTTCGATGCCACGCGCGGCCATCAGATCGTCGAACGTCTTGATCGTGTTCCAGCGGCCGGAGTTCAGGCGGATCGCCGGGATGCCCATCTGATGCGCCAGTTCGAGGCAATGAACCGTGTGCGCGATCTGCGCCTTGCGATACTCCGGATCGGGGTCGACAAAGTCTTGATGAATCGAAAGGGCGATCAGGTCGATGCCATTGAGAAAGGCGTGCCGTTTGAGTTTGTTGCAGTAGGCGGTCGTCTCCTCGTCCATCTGCCGGTGCAACACGTCGACACCGGAAACCCGCAGCCGCGCGGCCTCGTCGATCACGGTTTCAACCGGAAATTTCTGCTCCGTAAAATGCCAGTAGGAATAGGTGGAGATGCCGAGCTTTACTTTCGCGGCGGGCAGTTTGTCGGCTGCGCGAACGGTCGCTGCGGGAAGGCCGACCGCGATCGCACCAGTGGCTGCAGCTGCGGTGGTGAGAAAGTTTCTGCGGGAAAAAGAATGGTTCGTGGGCATGTGAGGAAATTGGCAGGGTGGCACCAAAACGCCAGAAAATTTCGGTATCGGCAGATCCATTGTTTCGTGCTGAGATCCGGCCATGAAAAATCCGATCATTGTGGCGCTCGACGTGCCCGACCTGGCCCGGGCGCGCGAACTGGTGAAGGTGCTAGCGCCCGTCGTGGGTGCGTTCAAGGTGGGCAAGGAACTGTTCGTCACTGCTGGACCGGATTTCGTGCGGGAGATCCGGGCGGCCGGTGGCAAGGTGTTTCTTGATCTCAAGTTTCACGACATTCCGAACACGGTGGCGAAGGCCGTATCCGCCGCCGTCCGGCTCGATGTTCAGATGCTCACCGTTCACACGTCGGGTGGACACGAGATGCTCGCCGCCGCCGAGGAGGCCGCCCAGCGCACCGCCGTGCAGCAGGCCACGGAACCGCCGCTGGTTCTCGGGGTGACCGTGCTCACCAGTATGGACAGCGACAACCTCGCGGAGATTGGTGTGGAATCTAATGTCGGCGCACAGGTGGAGCGACTGGCGATGCTCGCTTCGAAGTGCGGGTTACGCGGACTGATTTGTTCGCCGTTGGAGATCGCTGCACTGCGTCGGGTTGTGCCGGAGAAAATGCAGCTTGTTACGCCGGGAATCCGACCCGGTGGCGGTGGCGGGGATGATCAGAAGCGCACACTCACACCAAGAGAAGCGATGGATGCGGGCGGCGACTGGCTGGTGATTGGTCGCCCGATTTATGAGGCGGATGATCCGCGTAACGCAGCTGAAGAGATACTGGCGAGCCTGAAGTAGAACAGCGTGTCCCGCCTGTCTCGCCGGCGGAGGTGCGTTTGAAATCGTGGGGCAGGAAGAGGGCCTCATGGTGGGGCGAGCCTCTCCGAGCGAGCCTTCCGCAGCTTTGCAAGAACCGCCAGTTTGCACCACTCGTCGATACCAAAACAGCCCGTTCCTCGGAGAGATCCTGTTACGAATCGACGGACACGAACGTTTGTGGGCGTCTCGTGCGCCCGCAGGTTCGCCCAGAGGGCTCGCCCCACCTTTCATACACCCCCCGGGGCACCGGAAAGAAAGCCTCACGCAACGAGGTGAAGGCGCAAAGGTGGTTTCTGGCGTGTTCAGTTCCTGTTCGCCTGCGTTCTTGGCGACTTGAGCGAAGCGGGCGTGAGGCATGACTTCATTCCGGTGTCGGCTCGGCCTGTCTGAGGAAGCGCTGATTAAATCCGGGCAAGAAAGAGAAACCGTTAATGGGCGCTCATTCGCGCTAATCTTCGGAAGCCCTTGCCTGTGAAATTAGCGGTTATCAGCGCCGATTAGCAGTTCCAAAGTCGTCGCGAAATAGTTTCCCAACCCCGTCCCGCATTCCACCCAGACCGGCAGCGTCGCTGCGGCGCAAAGCCACTATGTTTTCCGCGCTTCCTCCGGAGATTTTCCTGATTCGCGGAGGGCGCGGATGCTGAGTATTCGCCGATCCTTTTTCCTCGAAACTGGAAGATCAAATGGCGCATCGCGGTGTTCTCGTGACGGGCGAAATTATGTTTGTTAACTGGGCTAGTTAGCCGGTCTTCTGCTATCGATATTCAACAACTCCAAATTTGCGAATGTATAAACAAAATAGGGTTAGCTGCTCATGTGGAATCCGCCGTTGTATCACGGAGTCTTTTGTAGCGCAAAATGTCAACGGCCACACATTACACCGATCCTCCAATACCGACCGCCCCTCATGGAACAGTCGGTGGATCGGGTGTCGTACATGCGTGTCATCATTGCGGGTTATCGTGCCCGGAGGAATGTTTTCACCAGGAGGAAAAGTCGTTCTGCTGTCAGGGGTGTCTGACGGTTTTTGAATTGTTGACCGCCAACGGCCTCGAGAATTTTTACGAACTCGGCGCGGCGTCCGGACTGAAATTCTCCCGTCCGAAGCCAGCGGAGAAATACTCGTACCTCGACGACTCCGCGGTCAGAAACTCGTTCGTCCAGTTCACGGACGAGTCGATCACCCGGGTCAACTTCCGGGTGCCGGAGATCTACTGCATCGCCTGCGTCTGGCTGCTGGAAAACCTTGGGCGAATCAATGACGCCATCTCGACTGCGCAAGTCAATTTTCCGCGCAAAGAAGTTTCGATACAGTTCAACAACGATCAGATCAAGTTGAGCGAAGTTGTGGCCCTGCTTACATCGGTGGGTTACCCTCCCGAACTCAAATTGTCCGATCTCGCTGGAGGCAAAGCGACTCCGATCTCCAAACGGCTCTGGCTTCAGGTGGGTGTCGCGGGGTTCGCCTTCAGCAACATCATGCTCTTCAGCCTGCCAGGCTATTTTGGGCTGGATCAGTTCAGTGGCCCAACCTTCAACCTGCTGTTTGGCTGGTTCAGTCTGGTGCTGGTGCTTCCGGTTCTGATCTACAGCGCGCAGGATTACTGGCGTGCGGCTTGGTCGGGCGTGCGACAGCGCCGGCTGGCGATTGAAGTGCCGGTTTCGCTTGGGCTGGCCGCGTTGTTTTTGCGGAGTGCGCAGGAGGTCGTTTCTGGAAACGGACCCGGCTATTTTGATTCGTTGACCGGGCTCGTTTTCTTTCTGCTGATCGGTCGCGTTTTCCAGCAACAGACATATGACAGCCTTTCATTCGACCGTGACTACAAATCTTTCTTTCCGCTCGCGGTCACGCGGTTGGAGCGCCTGGGCGACAGGGATTCAAAGAATGATGAACTCCGATCCGAGGCGACAGGAATGTCGTCTTTTCAGGAGCGCAAGGTTTCGATTTCACAAGTCAATATTGGTGACTGTTTGATTGTTCGTAATGGCGAGTTGATCCCGGCGGACGCGCGGTTGATTTCGGGGCCGGCATTCGTTGACTACAGCTTTGTGACCGGTGAGTCCGTTCCCGTCGACAAGGTTCCCGGCGATCATCTTTACGCCGGTGGACGTCAGATCGGTGCCGCGATCGAAATGGAGATCCTGAAACGCGTGGACCAAAGTTACCTGACATCGCTCTGGAGTCAGGACGCGTTCAAGAAGGACAAGACCGAATCGATCAACACGCTGATCAATCGTTTCAGCCAGTGGTTCACCCTCACCGTCATCAGCATCGCTGCGTTGGCCGCGGGTTGGTGGTTGATTCAGGGTGCCGCCACGACCGCACTGGTGGCGTTCGCCTCGGTAATGATTGTGGCATGTCCGTGTGCGCTGGCTTTAGTGACACCGTTTACGCTTGGGACTGCCTTGAGAATCCTAGGCAAGGAGCGTGTGTTTCTTAAGAACACCGGTGTCATCGAAAACATGTCGCAGATCGACACTGTAGTATTCGACAAGACTGGAACGCTGACGTCGTCGGGCGCAGGATCGATCGTGTTTGTGGGAGAGCTGTTGAGCGAAAATGAAGAGCGTTGGTTGTTCTCGATGACGCGTCATTCGATCCACCCGTATGCGGTGCAGATCGGCGAATCGATTTCGCGAACCAGGCAGATTTTTCCGGACCCTGTTCGTTCGTTCCTTGAGACCGCGGGCAAGGGGATGGAAGGGAGTGTGGCTGGTCGTGAGATCTGGATGGGATCCGCCGCGTGGCTGGCGGCGCGGAATACCACGAATTGTCCGTCAACGAGTGATTCGGACACCCATGAGAATTCAGCTGCGACCGGAAGCGAAGTTCACGTTGCAATCGACGGTGTTTATCGCGGTGCGTTTGTGATCAAAGGAAGCCTTCGACCGGAAGCGGAAAATATGCTCACTCATCTCGCCGGTGAAAAGGAGCTGGTGCTCTTGAGCGGGGACAATTCGAGAGAAGAGAAATTGTTTTCCGAACTGCTCGGAGATCGCGCTCAGTTGCGTTTTTTTCAAACACCCCTAGATAAACTGGAATTCGTCGCCAGCCGGCAGAAGGCAGGCCGCAAAGTCATGATGGTTGGTGATGGATTGAACGATGCCGGAGCGCTGCGTCAGAGCGATGTTGGCCTGGCAGTGGTTGAGGAAACGGGTGCGTTTTCGCCAGCGAGTGATGGCATTATGTCGTCGGATCAGGTGTGCCGTCTTGATCGGATTGTCGGTTTCTCAAAATCGTCGATACGGGTGATCAAAATCGGTTTTGGAATTTCAGCCGCGTACAACATCATGGGAATTGCCGTAGCCACCACGGGACTTCTATCGCCGATATTCTGCGCGATTCTCATGCCGATCAGCTCGATCACGGTTGTCGTTTTCTCGACGGCTGCCGTGAGCTGGTGCGGGCGAAGGTTGCGTAGGACAGACGTCCCGCCGGTCACGGATGCTGAAACGGCACAACCGATGTCGGACGTGGCCCGCGGCCCGCTTCAATCTGCGTCCGGCATTCGAGAGCGCAACGGAGACAGGCAGGATGCCTGTCCTACTTTGGAGGTCTCCTCGTGAGTGTGATCTACCTCCTGATTCCGTTGAGCCTGATTTTCGCCGGCGGATTTTTGTGGGCGTTTATCTGGGCCGTTCGCTCGGGACAATATGACGACACCTGTACGCCCTCCATGCGCGTGGTGCTGGACGAGGCACCGGTAAAGAAGAGCAAAACGAATTCAACATCGACAACTGAAACAACTGACAAATGAACACGGAAACATTCAAATACGATAACCGGATCGTCCGCGCTTTCGCGATCGCCACCGTGGTGTGGGGCATCGTGGGCTTCCTCGCGGGATTGTTGATCGCCTGCCAGCTCTTCTGGCCGGACCTCAATTTTAACCTGCAGTACACCACATTCGGCCGGCTGCGTCCGCTGCACACCAACACCGTGATCTTTGCCTTTGTGGGCAACGGCATGTTCATGGGCATCTACTACTCGCTGCAACGACTGTGCAAGGCGCGGATGTTCAGCGACACGTTGAGCTGGCTGAATTTCTACGGGTGGCAGCTGATCATCGTGTCCGCCGCGATCACGCTTCCGCTGGGACTCACCACCAGCAAGGAATACGCGGAGCTGGAATGGCCGATCGACATCGCCATCGCCGTCGTGTGGGTGATCTTCACCGTCAACCTGTTGGGAACGATAGTGAAGCGTCGTGAAAAACACATCTACGTGGCCATCTGGTTTTACATTGCGACGGCCATCACCGTGGCATTGTTGCACCTCGTGAACTCGCTCGAGATGCCGGCGGGTGCGTTCAAGAGCTACTCGATCTACGCCGGTGTTCAGGATGCGCTGGTGCAATGGTGGTACGGACACAACGCGGTGGCGTTCTTCTTGACCACGGGTTACCTCGGAATGATGTATTACTTCCTGCCGAAAGCGGCGGGCCGGCCAATCTTCAGTTATCGGTTGTCGATCATTCACTTCTGGGCGCTGATCTTCCTCTACATCTGGGCGGGCCCACATCACCTGCTTTACACGGCGCTGCCGGACTAGGCGCAGTCGCTCGGGATGGTGTTCTCGATCATGCTTGTTGCGCCGAGCTGGGGCGGCATGTTGAACGGGTTGCTGACGCTGCGTGGCGCCTGGGACAAGGTGCGCGAGGAGCCCATGCTCAAGTTCATGATCGTCGCGCTGACCGCCTACGGCATGGCGACGCTCGAAGGACCGGTGCTCGCGATCAAATCGGTGAACGCGCTTTCGCACTACACCGACTGGACGATCGCCCACGTCCACACCGGCGCTTTGGGTTGGAACGGCTTCCTGACGTTCTCCGTTCTCTACTGGCTGTTCCCGAAACTTTACCAAACCAAGCTGCATTCCGTTAAACTTGCCAACTGGCATTTCTGGGTTGGCGTGCTGGGAATCATTTTCTACGTGGTGCCGATGTATTGGGCGGGCGTGACGCAGGGGCTCATGTGGAAGGAATTTAACTCCGATGGCTTCCTGCAATACGGGAACTTCCTGGAGACCGTTGTTCAATTGATTCCGATGTATCAACTGCGCGCTGTCGGTGGATTGCTCTTCATCATCGGTGCGTTGATCATGGCCTACAATCTGTACAAGACAGCCAAGGCCGGTCAGTTCCTGGCGGATGAAGAAGCGCAGGCGACACCTTATCGTCAGAAGAACGACGTGGAGCACAAACACCCTTGGGGCCATCGCTGGTTGGAAGCGCGTCCGATGACGTTGACCGTGCTGGCGTTCATCGCGGTGCTCATCGGTGGCGCCGTTGAGTTTGTCCCGATGTATCTGGTCAAATCCAATGTGCCGACCATCTCCAGCGTGAAACCGTATTCCGCGTTGGAATTGTTGGGTCGCGACATCTACATCCGCGAAGGCTGTGTTGGGTGTCATTCGCAGATGATTCGGCCGTTTCGTTCTGAGACTGAACGCTACGGTGAATACTCAAAAGCCGGCGAGTTTGTCTTTGATCACCCGTTCCTGTGGGGATCAAAACGAACGGGTCCGGACTTGCATCGTGTCGGTGGCAAATACTCCGATGCGTGGCACTACAATCACATGGACGATCCCAACACCATGTCGCCGGGCTCGATCATGCCGGCCTATCCGTGGTTGCTGACACAGGAGCTTGAGACTGACTCCCTGCGAGCACGGATCAGAGCGCTCCGAAAAGTAGGCGTTCCCTATCCGGAAGGATTCGAGAACGGTCCTGCTCAGGAGGAACTTGAAGCGCAGTCCGCTGTGATCGTTGCAAATCTCAGCGTTGGCAGCGTCGAAGCCGAATCGGACCGTGAGATCATTGCTGTGATCGCCTACCTCCAACGATTGGGCATCGACATCAAAGCGGAACCGACTGAATCGGTTGACATCGAAATTTCAATCTCAACGAACTAACGACATGATCAGAAACGTTTTGACTGACATCGATGGGATCGGACTCTACGGGATCATCTCCATCTGTCTGTTTTTTATGGTCTTCGGCGGAATGCTTGTTTGGGCGTTTCTGCAGAAGAAGAATATATTGGATAGCCAAAGCCTGTTGCCACTGGAAGACGGCACAAACGGCGGCCAGCTGAAAGGGGACTCGAACAATGAATAAGGAAGAATTCGACGCGCCGTTGATGGAACATGAAGCCGACGGCATCAAGGAACTCGACAACCTGCTCCCGCGCTGGTGGGTGTGGTTGTTCTATCTGTGTATCGCGTTTTCCGTGGTCTACATGGTTTACTACCACGTGCTCGGAAAAGGCGAACTCCAGGCCGCCGCGTATGAAAGCGAAATGAGAATTGGTGATCAGATCAAAGCCAAAGCCATGGGCGCTTTTGAAACCGGCATGGGATCGCTCCAACCCGCTACGGACGAATTCGAGCTCGCGAAAGGAAAGACTGTTTACACGATGAACTGTGCGCCCTGTCATCGCGAAGATGGCGGCGGGCTTGTCGGCCCAAACATGTGTGACGACTATTGGATTCACGGAGATAGTTACAGCGACAATCTGAAAGTTATCTGGAACGGCGTCCCGGAGAAGGGGATGGTCAGCTGGAAAGGTGTGTTAAAACCGGACGAGATTAAATCCGTTGCCAGCTACATCTATACGTTTCGCGGAACGAACCCCGAGAATCCCAAACCACCGGAGAACCAGGCTCCAGTGGAAACGGGTCCAAGCATGTTCGAATGAGATTCGAAGTTTCAGTTGAATCGAACAGAAACCCGCGAAAGTGGTGCCGGGTAGGATGGGTTCGTCCAATTCCGTGTGGGATCTGTGTCTATCAGCGTCCATCTGCGGTTAAAGTGCCCGCCCTGAAATGACTATCCCTCCTCCAGTTGATCCGCACACCGACAAGCCCGATGCCACGGGGGCGGCGCAGACGGTGAACCCGGACGATTACCGCGATCACTTGTCAACGGCGGACAAGCAGGGGCATCGGCAGTGGGTCTATGCAAAGAAACCGTCTGGACGTTGGTACACCCGGCGAACGGTCTTTGCGTGGGCATTGATCGTCGCGATGTTTGCGGGACCATGGATTCGGATCAACGGCAACCCACTTCTGATGTTCAATATTATCGCCCGAAAATTTTCGATCCTGGGCCAGATTTTCTGGCCGTCGGATACGATTATTTTCGCGGTCGCCATGTTGTTGTTCATCACGAGCATCGTTGTTTTCACATCGGCCTATGGTCGTCTCTGGTGTGGTTGGGCATGCCCTCAAACGGTGATGATGGAGATGGTGTTTCGAAAACTGGAATACCTGATCGAAGGCGACGCCCATGCTCAACGGAAATTAAACGCCGCACCATGGACTGCCGGTAAGGTTGTCAGAAAAGTATTCAAGCAGGTGGCGTTCTTTGGACTGTCGCTCATCGTCGCGAATACGCTGCTTGCGTACATCATCGGGAGCGACGCGTTGCTGGCGATTCAAGTGGATGATCCGCGAAACCACCTGGGTGGATTGACCGCAATGGTGCTGTTCACGTTTGTGTTCTACGGGATCTTCGCGAGATTCCGGGAACAGGCCTGCACATTTATTTGCCCTTACGGCCGGCTTCAATCTGTGTTGCTCGACGAGAACAGCATGATCGTCGCGTACGATCACAAGCGTGGCGAGAAACGCGGCACGCTTCGTCGCGGAGAATCGCCCGAAGACCGAGCTGCGGAAGGCAAAGGCGACTGTATCAGCTGCCAGCAATGTGTCGTTGTTTGTCCGACCGGCATCGACATCCGCAACGGTGTGCAAATGGAGTGCGTCCATTGCACCGCCTGCATCGACGCTTGCGATTCGGTCATGGACAAGATCGAGCGCCCGCGCGGCCTGATTCGCTACGCGTCGTTGAACGGAATTGAGAAGAATCTTCCGCTTCGATTTACCCCTCGCATGAGGCTCTACGCGATTGTTCTGAGTATTCTCGTTACACTGTTCTTCGTGCTCGTGTTTACGCGGGCGGATGTTGAGACACTGTTGCTTCGTGCTCCCGGTGGAATGTTCCAGGAACTGCCGGACGGTCGGATTCAAAATTTGTATACCATCAAGGTCGTTAACAAAACGTCTCACGATATTCCGGTTACTTTGAAATTGGAGGACAGCGACGGCGAACTATCGATGATCGGCAACCAACTGGACGTGCCGAGTCAGGCCCTCGCGAAGACGTCCGTGTTGATCAAGCTGCCGCGCAACGAGATCACCGGTGCGAACACCAAAGTGAAGGTGAGCGTTTACAACGGCGACGAACTTCTGGAGACAGTGAAGACAGTTTTTGTAGGACCCCGAAACCTTAATGTAGATCCATAATATGAAACCTGTTCAAATCAAGAAATCCTGGTGGCCGATCGGAATCGTGGCCGTGTTCGTGATGTTCATCTCCTGGATTGCCACGTTCATCGGAATTGCCGTGACCAATAGCATGGACTTGGTCACCGAAAACTATTACGCGGATGAAATTCAGTTTCAGGAACGAATCGACAGTACCAAGCGCGTCGCTGCGACAACCGGTTTTGAAATCGCCTTCAATGCTGAGAATGATCTGGTGACGCTCCAACTCCCGGAAGAACATCGCGGCGAGGCCGTTACCGGCAAATTGAAACTGTATCGGCCCGACAACGCCAAGTTGGATCACGAGATTGGCCTGGCGGCATCCGAACAGGGACGACAAACCGTATCGGTTAAGGATCTGGAAAAAGGGAATTGGAAATTCGAAGCTAGCTGGACTGCTTCCGGTGAAACCTATTTCGCGAGCAAAAACATCGTGGTCGGCAAAAAGTAGGACACGCGTCCTGCCCGTTTTCCTGTTACGAAGACCACACGAAACAAGATGAACTCAAGATACCGATTGACTGATTCTTACGCGAATTCCCGCGAATTCTGGAATGGTGGCAGCGCGTTTCTTTGTTTTCAAATTCGTGTCAATTCGCGAAATTCGCGTAAACCTCGGTCTCCTGTTCAAACGTTGCACCCATGATTCTCTGGACTGCATTTCTACTTGGCCTAGTCGGCAGCCTGCACTGCGCGGGCATGTGCGGTCCATTGGCCATGGCGGTGCCAGTGTTGGGGCAGAGCAGGGGGGCGATCATTGCCAGTCGGTTGATTTACAACTTTGGGCGGATCATCACTTACGTGCTGCTGGGGATCGTGTTCGGTTTGATCGGGCAGACGTTTGCGCTGGCGGGCTTTCAACGTTGGGTTTCACTTGTTGCCGGCGCAATAATTCTGATCGGGCTGTTCGCCACCGGAAGATTCGCGACCAGCCTGCCGATGACGCGAATGGTCGGGCGACTGAAACGCGCATTCGGATTGCTTCTCCAGAAACGATCTGTTGGGTCACTCTTCTCGCTTGGACTGCTGAATGGACTGTTGCCGTGCGGACTCGTCTACGTTGCCGCTGCCGCCGCGATGGCGACCGGGAGTTTGCTGGGCGGAGCAGGCTACATGGCGGCTTTCGGGATTGGAACGGTGCCGATGATGTTCGGATTCGGACTCATTGGAATGAAACTTCAACAGCTCCTTCGTTTTCGGCTTCAAAAACTTGTCCCTGTCAGTCTCGTAATTGTCGGTGGGCTGCTTCTCCTGCGCGGAATGGCACTGGGTATTCCCTACGTCAGCCCCGCCGATCCAGCGACTGGCCCGGCCTGCGCCCATTGCGTTGAACAACCCGCAGAGCCGGTTCACTCGCACTGACCATTCTCGCGTTTATCCCGTCGGGTCCTCATCCACCGATAGTTCACCCGGTCGGCCGGCAAAGTATCCCGCGAGCGCCGCTAGGAGAGCAAACAACGCGACCAGCCCAAACGCCAGCTTCCAGCCGCCGCTTGTCGTGCTCAGCAAGCCAACGAGCCACGGTCCGGGTGCTGCCAGCAAATACCCGCAGGCCTGGGCCATCGAGGACAGACTGGCCGCCGTCTCCGGATTCTTGCTCCGCAACGCGATCACCAACAGCGCAAGTCCAAACGCTGAATTAACTCCCAGCCCGAACGTCACCACGGCGACACCCACCCATCCCACGGGAAGAAACAAAACACCGATCAGGCTGGCCGCATTGAGCACCGCGCAACCGACGACCCAGGCGCTCTGCGATCTCGCCCGACCGGCGAGCGTCGGCACCACCAGACTGGCGGCGCATCCCAGCAACTGCATGCCGGACACCCAGTCGGCAGCGGTCGCCTCGGTCATCCCGCGACTTTGCAACACCGTCGGCAGCCATGCGACGGTCGAGTAAAAAACGGTCGCCTGAAACCCCATGAAAGCCGCGACCTGCCAGGCGCGCCGTTGACGGGCAACTGACCTCACGCCCGCCAGCGGATTGCCGGGCGGTCGCACCGTCGGCGGCGGACGCATCTGCGGCGACCAGATCACCAGTGTCGCCAGCGCAAACACCCCCCACGCCGCCAGCGAGGAATTCCACCCGCCGGGAAGACCGTTCGCCAGCGGCACCGCCAGCCCAATCCCGAACGCGGCCCCCAAGTTCATCGCGGTCGCATAGAGACTGGTGAGAAGTCCGACGTGATTTGGGTAACGGCTTTTTACCAGGCCGGGAAGCAATACGTTGCCGAGCGCGATGCCGCCACCGATCAGAACCGTTCCAGCCACCCTCCAAAGAGTCGCCGCGTCGCCGGGTACGGAACGCACCAGACAGCCGACGGTCAGCAGAAAAAGTCCGAGACCGAGCGCCCGCGCCAGACCGATTCGTCGGCCGATCCATCCGGCCCACAGGCCCACCACGCCGAACAGGATCAGCGGAATCGTGGTGAGGCTTCCGATGACCTGACGGCTCAACCCGTCGATGTTCATCCGTTCGGCCAGCGGCGACAACCCGGTGATCGCCGGACGCAGATTCATCGCCACCAGCAGGATGCCGCCGATCAGGGCGACGTGATGCCATTTGCCGGAGGAAGCGGTCGCGTGCGGGGTCGCCATGGATTTGATTGAACAGAAAGCCGCGCAAGGCTCTCCCGTGTTGGCCAGGGAGTCGATCCAAAGTTGTGTCCAGGACTTCGGCATAATCTGGCTTGAAACGTCCGTTCCAACCGTTCCTCCGAAACCGGTCCGGCCAAGGGGTGCGATTGAAAACGTGGGGCAAGGTGGAGTGAGACCTCCGGGCGAACTTGCGGGCGCACGGGAAGCCTGCGAACGCCCGTGCCCCAACCGGCGTGATGAAATCCCGTCGAAGAACGAGCTGGGTTCGACCCCACCGCTGAAGAACTCTCAAAGAATTTCAAGCGCGCGAATAAGGAACGCATCGCCGAGATTTTGGAAACCCTCGTCTCGCTGGGAAAAGCGAGAGCAACGGAAGATTGCCGGTTTCAAAGCTGACCATGAGGAGCACGCTCCAAAATGAATCCCAACGGGATGGACTCGCTCGCTCCCGCTCGTTCGGCTGCGCCGAATTCCTTTCGCCGTTTCCCCAAACAGCTCAAGTCCGCCCCAAAGCCCAAGGTTGCCGAGTCCGCGAGGCTACCCTGGGTTACTCGTGTTATTTTTCCACAACCCCATCGGGGTTGCGCCACCTCCCACGCTCCGAACCGCCGCAACCCCGTTGGGGCTGGTTAAACATGATTCCCTGATTTCAACATGTCCACGCCACAAGCGAGTTCCTCGTTGACCGGCACCTGTGATCGTCCGTTCCTGAACCCATCCAACAACCCGTGACTGATTCTCCCAAACTTCCATCGAACTACGCCGAGCTACTCGATCGCCTGCTGACCCTTGGCCGACCCAAACGTCAGGTCATCGACTTCGATTACGCCGCCTGCGGCATCACGCCGGAGCACATCCCCGGGTTGATCCGGATGTTAAGCGATGATCGACTGAACAACGCACCCGTCGACAGCAACCTGGTCTGGGGTCCGCTCTACGCGTGGCGCGCACTCGGCGCGCTCAAGGCGGAAGCTGCCATCGGGCCGTTGCTTGACTTGCTGGCCCGCATCGGCAGTCACCACGACGACTGGGTGAGCGAGGATGGGCCTCAGGTGCTGGGAGAGATCGGTCCGGCAGCGGTCGGCCCCACGGTCGTCTATCTTGCCGATGAGGGTCATGACGAATGGGCGCGCGTTGCTGCGGCCAAGGCATTGGAGGAACTCGGGAAACGCAATCCGGAGTTGCGCGAACCCTGTCTCAACGCGTTGCGGAAGCAGTTGGCCCGGCAGGCGGAACAGTCCGAGTCGCTCAACGCTTTTCTAATTTTGTCGTTGCTCGACTTCAAGGCGGTGGAAGCGCTGCCGGAGATCAGGGAAGCGTGCGACGCGGATCATGTGGATGAGTCCGTCAGCGGTGACTTTGAGGATTTCGAAATCGAACTGGGCTTGAAGATGGCGCGAACCAAACCGGCGCGGCCGAACAAGTTGTCGGAACTGGGCGCTCAAATGCGTGCGGCCCTTGGCGACGCACTGCCCGGCGGCGATGATGTTGATGATGCGCTGGCGGATGCCCGGCCTCGTTCTCCCGCGAAGTCAGTGAAGATTGGCCGCAACGATCCGTGTCCTTGTGGCAGCGGTAAAAAATACAAGAAGTGCTGCGGAAAGAATTGAAGACGGGCGCCCGACGGCACATATCAGAACTAAATCATGACCATCCGAATCAACTACCTCTTCGTTGACTACGAAAACACCCAGAAGGTGGATCTCGATCTGATCGCCGGAAGACCGGCCGTCGTCTTTCTGGTGCTGGGCGGCGGTCAGGGAAGAACTCCAAAGGATCTGACTCTGAAGGTTCACAAATACTCGGCACAAGTCAGGATGATCGACCCGCAGCAGTCATTCGAAATCGGCGGTGCTCGGAGTATAGCTTCGAGAATCATGAGCGAAGACGATGAGACAGATGGCGAGGACAGGTTGTTTCAGGGCACCGGATTCATTCGGACACGCTCCGAGGTTTTTCGACAAGTTCCAGCTCACCTCTGCAGATGATGACCCGGGCCGCGGAAGTATCGGCAAGGCCAGTCCGCGAGGCGGTCACGATCCGCCGCCGATCCAGCCGCGTTTGTAGAAATAGAATGTCAACCCGCCGATGATCGTGAGGCAGATCCCCCAGAAGACCGGGTAGCTGTATTTCCAATGCAGCTCTGGAATGAACTCGAAGTTCATGCCGTACACACCGGCGACAAACGTGATCGGGATGAAGAAACTGGCCATGATGGTGAGCACTTTCATGATCTCGTTCATTCGATTGCCTACCGCGGACATGTAGAGATCATTCAGGCCGCCAACTATTTCACGGTAAGTCTCCACCACGTCCATCACCTGCACGGTGTGGTCGTAGACGTCGCGCATGTAGGCTTTGGCGTAGGCCGAGATCTCGTTATTTTCGGCGCGTTGCAAGGTGTTCACCACCTCGCGCATGGGCCAGATGACGCGACGCAGCAATGACAGTTCGCGCTTGATCTGGTGGATGCGCCGCTGCAACTCAGGCGAGGCTGAATCAATGATCTCGTCCTCCATCCGCTCGAGCAGGTTGCCATACTGTTCGAGGATCGGAAAGCAATGATCGACCACCGCGTCGAGCAGGGCGTACAGGAGGTACGAATTGTCGTTGTTGCGCAGGCGCGACGTTGGTTTCTCCAGGCGACGTCGGATCGGATCCCAGACGTCTCCCTCCACCTCCTGAAACGTGATCATCATGTCGTTGTAAAAGAAGAAACTGACCTGCTCGTGCTTCAGGCACTCCTCCTCGAGCATCAACATGCGGACCACGATGAACAGGTTGTCGTCGTAGTTCTCGAGTTTCGGACGCTGCGGCACGCGGAGGACGTCCTCCGCCGCCAGCGTGTGAAAGCCGAACTTCTCCCGCAGCCGGTTCACCACCCACGGGTGGAGGCCGTCGATGTTGATCCAGCGGACCCGGCACCATTCGGGACGCGGCTGGTTGAGAAACGCATCCAAATCCGCCACGTCGCTCGTTTCAATCTTCTCCGGGGCGTAGTCGACGCAACGGACCCGGATCACGCCGGGTGCCGGCGGCTGATTGATGTCAGCCATCGATTCGATTCCGGGGGACGAGCCCGGTGGCGCCTTGGGCTGGGCGGTCGCTTTTTTCGCCATCAACCCTGGCAGGCTGAGGGTGGATCCAATCGCGCGGGTGATCGACCCGACGACATGGCTGGCTGTGTCCTTGATGGTGTCCTTCATGGGGGTCGCTGGCTGTGAATGGAAACGTAGTGAACCACCCGGGCTGGATGAAGGAAAGTTTTTACCGGCGGACTGCGGTGGGCCGATGTCGCCTGTCGACGGCTAGACGCTCAAAAGCGTGAACTTGTTCTTGCCCACGAGCGCCTTCACTTCGTCCTCATCAAGCAATAGCGTTTTGCCGCCTTCGAAGGCGAGCACATCCACCCCGTGTTCGAGACATGTTTCGATCGTGCGTGGGCCGACGCAGGGAATGTCGAACCGCATGTCGTGGCCTTCCTTGGCCACTTTCACGGCGACCCCGCCGCGATGTTTTCCGGCGAGCTGGCCGCCGCGCGCGAGGCACTTGTCGGTCCCTTCAAACGCTTCGACCGCGAGCACGACGCCGTCCTTCACCACGACCGACTGGCCGATTTCGAGCGCGGAAATCTCCTTGGCCTGTTTCAGGCCGAACGCCACGTCGAATTTCTGTTCCTCCGACAGCTTTCGTCCAATCAGAAAAGTGCCTTCAGGCATGACCGGTTTCAACCACGGCACGGCGGAGATGAGTTCGATGCCGTCCTTTATCAGCTCATCGGCGATCGCGCCGAACACGGTGTGCGCGTTTTTCTCCTTCAACCGCAGCAACATGGCCACGCCGCGCAGATCGGGCCGCACGTCGAACAGGCTTTTGGGCGCGAGTTGACCGGCCATGACGCATTGTTTCACTCCTTGATTTTTCAGCGCTTTGATCATTTTGCCGAGCTGGCCGACGCGCATCCATTCGATCTCATCGACTAGGCCGGTGATGGCCGGGTTCGTCTCGCCCTCGAAGGCGACGGCCGTGATTCTGGGAATTCCCTGGGCGCGAGCCTCCTTTGCGAGCACGAGCGGAAGCGACCGGTTTCCGGCGATGATCCCGAGTGGGTTTGGCGTTTCGGACATGGGGGATGACGTAAAGGAACGCCCGGCCAGGTGCAATCAAATCCTCGTTTTCCTTAAACATTGCTCAACTTGGCCCCGTAGTGGACCGATGTGTAACAGTTAGGGCGGCGAACCGTTTGGCCGGTGTCAGCGGTTGCGATTCGCCGATTATTCCAAATTTCACACGAAACGTCGATGCCCGGACGGCCTAAACCAATTTGCAACAGCGCGTTCTGGGTGCTCGCGGGGATCCTGTTGGCCGGTCGCATGGCGGGGGCTGAGCCGGTTCGGCGCTTTGAGCAACTATATTCGCGGGCGGCGGACGAGGTCGCGGCCGGTCTGCCGTTGGAGATTGAGGCGACGGTCTTGTACTTTGATCCCGGTTGGGACTTGCTGTTTCTTCAAGATGACTCGAGCGGCTTCTATTTGGATCCCGTTGACTGGAAGCTACCGGTTGATTCGGGGAACCGGATCTTGATCAAGGGAAAAACCAAGATGGGTCCGAGCGGGCCGGCGTTGGTGGCGGACCAGGTTACGTTGGTGGATGGGGGGCCGGGGATGCCTGCTCCTGTGCAGCGAACCATGTCCGAACTTCACTCCGGGACAAATGCCAGCGGATGGGTTGAAACCGGGGGGACTGTTGTCTGGGCGGACGCCACCTCCGGGCGTCTGAAGCTGAAGTTGACGGAAGGTGATCAATCCATAAACGTCATCTGGCAGAATTTTCCGCAGAGAAACGTTGCGGAATGGATCGGGTGTCGCGTGCAAGTCCGAGGCGTGTCGTCTTGCGAATATGACAACGGAAGAGCAATTCGCTCGGGACTGTTGGCCCCACGAAAGGAGGACGTGCTTTTGCTGGAACGTCCTGAAGTTCATCCGTTCAAACAGCCGGTGCGTGCCATCGGCTCGATCCGGAAAACGGAGCCCCCCGAGCAGGTCAACCTTGTTGGCGTCGTCCGGAAGCAGGAGTTGGGGGTATCCCTGTTCGTCCGGGACGATACGGGGGAAGTGCGGGTTGAAAGCGATCAGCCGAGGGAATTTGAAATTGGGACCGTGGTCAATGTTGTCGGCAGACCTGCATGGAACGCGGGGCTGTTGGTCGTGCGGGACGCGGTCGTGTTGTCCGCTGCGGAGGTGAACCGACTGTCGGCGACTGGCATGGAAAAGCTGCCGGCCGGTTCAGAACTGCCGGTGATCACCACCGTGCGTGCGGTCCGTTCGATGACTTTGGAGGAGGCGGGACTTCAGCATCCCGTGAATCTCCGGGGCGTGGTGACCGGTTACCTCAAGGAATGGTTCGGTTTGTTTGTGCAGGATGAGACCGCCGGAATTTATGTGTCGGTGGACGGCCTGCTTCTGGACCTGGAAGCCGGGGATGAGGTGGAAGTCCGCGGGTACACTGATCCGGGCGGGTTTGCTCCGATTGTCCAGTCCTTATCGGTGACGCGAGTGGGACAGGGAGCGCTCCCCGCGGCGCGGCTTTTCTCCGTCCAGGAATTGATGCAGGGAGGCCACGACAGCCAATGGGTGGAGGTGAACGGGGTGATCCGTTCGCTGGATGATTCCGCTGAGTTCATGAGGGCCGTGGCGACGGATCAGAGCGGGTCGTTCAAGATCATGATCCCAAAGCGCGGTGTGGACATGACCCCGTTGCTGGATTCCGTGGTGCGTGTCCGCGGCGTGGTCGCGAGCAAGTTCAATGAACAGCGCGAGCTGGTTGGAGTGGAAATCCGCGTGCCCGGATGGGAACAGATCTCGGTCGAGGTTCCCGCTCCTGAAGATTTGTTCTCGCTACCAGTGACGAGCCTGTTGGAGCTTCGTCAATTTCGGTCGGCGAGCGGTGCCCCATTGGTCCGGAAAGTTACGGGGGTGGTCACACTGGTCCGAGCGGATGGATCGTTCAACATTCAAGAAAACAGACGCGGCCTGCTGGTCGTGCCCCGGCAAAGAAAAAAAATTCAAGTGGGCGACCTCGTCGAGGTTGTCGGTTATCCCGAATTGACGGGGTCGCGAATGGTTATCCAGGGCGGTCTGGTCCGTCTGGTACGCTCGAACACCGCATTGCCGCCGATTGTGTTGAACGAACAAAACCTGCTGGGCGAGGAACTGGACCAGCTTTGGGTGCGGGCGCAGGGAAAACTGGTCGGCCAAAGCCAGCGCCGGGAGGGTCTGGTCAGCCTGATTCAGGTTGGTGGCTGGGTCTTGGAGGCGTGCAGTCCCAACGTCGAGGGGGTCGGTTTTAAGCCTCCGCAAATCGGTTCGACCGTGGCGGTTTCTGGAGTTTTTGAAAGCGACCTGGATTTTGCCGGCAACGTCCGAACGGTCCGTGTGAACTTCAGGGACGCCCGTTTGATGGAGGTGATTCAGCAACCGGGTTGGTGGACCAACCAGCACACGCGGTTCACGATGTTGCTGCTGACGGCCGGGCTGATTCTGATCGGCGGCTGGGGCGTGTACGTCGGCCGGACTAATCGACGGATGAAATCTGAGATTGCAGAACGCCGGAAAGCCGAACGGCGGCTCGCACAGGAACAGAATTTCCTGAACGCGCTCATGGAGAATTCTCCGGACATCATCTACTTCAAGGATGTTGAGAGCCGGTTCATTCGTGTCAACCGCACGGGGGCGTTGAAGCACGGCTTCAAGCACGCTTCGGAAATGAACGGGCTGACCGACCGCGATCTCTTCGAGGAGGAGCACGCAAAGAAGTACGAGGAGGACGAGCAGTTCGTCATTCGCGCGGGAAGCACGATTGTTGCAAAGGAAGAGAAAGAAGTCACGCGTGACGGAAAGGACTTCTGGGTGCAGACGTCCACCATGCCGTTCTATGACAGCAACGGCAGGATTTCCGGGATCATCGGAATTTCACGGGACATCACCGAGCGGAAGAACGCCGAACTGGAGAGCGCCCGGCAGAAGCACGAGTATCAAATCATGTTCGACGCCATGCCCGCGATGGTGATGTTCAAGGATACCTGCAACCACAATTTGCGCGTCAACCGATACGCTGCCGATTTGATGGGTCTGCCGGTTGACGAGATCGAAGGACGGTCGTTTTTTGAAGTTGATCCGGAGCATGCGGACCAGTTTTATCGGGACGATCTGGAGGTGGTTCATTCCGGCAAACCCAAGCTGGGCATCGAAGAAATCGTCGGCACTGCGGACGGTCGCACCCGCTGGATTCGTACGGACAAACTTCCTTATCGCAACCCGGAGGGCGAGCTTGTCGGACTCGTCGTGTTTGCGGTGGACATTACCGAACAGAAACTCGCGGAGCAGGGCCTGCGGACCGTCCACGAAGAAATGGACCGGAAAATCAAGCAGCGCACCGCCAGCTTGGAAAAGGAGGTGCAGGATCGCCAGAAAGCCGAACAGCTGCTGTTCGAGAAGGAACGGTTTATCCGGGCGATCATCGACATCGATCCCAACATGATTTTTGTGAAGGACCGTGAAGGCCGGTTCACGCTGGTGAACGACGCGGTCTGCCAGTTTGTCGGTTTGTCGGAAAAAGAAATCATCGGGAAAACAGACGCGGAAGTCACGAAAGACCCTGACGTCGTCCGCTCCTTCAACCGGGACGATGCCGATCTCTGGTTGAGCGGTCGCGAGAAGTTTATTCCCGAGGAAAAACACGTTGGACACGGCGGACAGGTCCGTTGGTGGCAGACCGTGAAACGTCCGCTCTTCAACGAGAAAAAGGAGATCATCTTTCTCGTGGGAGTTTCCATGGACATCACCGCCCGGCGCCGGAAGGAGAAGGAGCTTTGGAAGACGCAGAATTTTCTCAACTCCGTGCTGCAACATCTCCCGTTCACCATCTTCATCAAGGAAGCCCGGGAGCTGCGCTTCGTCATGTGGAACAAGGCCGGGGAGGAACTGACCGGCTTCACAAATGAAGAAATGATGGGCAAGAACGACTACGACCTGTTTCCGAAAGACGAGGCCGATCGGTTCGTTTCCTGTGATCGCGAGACGCTTGCAAACGGGGGGCTGACCGAAATTCCGAACGAGGTTCTGCAGACGCGTTTCAAGGGGCGGAGGATCATGCACACCCGGAAAATTCCATTGCTCGATGCCGAGGGGAATCCGACCCACCTGCTGGGGATCGCTGAAGACGTCACGGATAAGAACGGGTCCCATCAACGACCGGAGAATGGTGATGCCCACGCGCCCATGGCGGAGACAACCCCGCCAAAGGGAACGCATGTCGAAACATCCGAGCCCGTCGCCGCGCCGATCGACCTGAGCGCGATTGACCGGTTGAAGGAGCTCGATGACGACGGTTCCGGAGCCATCGCCCGGGAGCTGATCGACCTGTATCTTGAAGATTCAGCGGAGATGATTTCCAAAATCCGGAGCGCTTGTGATGCGCGCGACCGAACGGCTCTCTCAAAGCTGGCGCACACGCTCAAAGGCAGCAGCCGCAATATGGGCGCTGATCAGGTCGCGGCGGTGTCCGGCACGTTGGAAACAGGTGCAGCCGAGATGCCTGAAGATCGAATGGATGAACTGGTTGCGGCACTCGTTCGGACCCACGCGATTGCGGATCCCGAGCTTCGCCGGATACGCGGCACGTGAAACCAAAACACGATTCACGGAATGGGTGAATAGCCGGCCCGGGCCTGGTTTTTTCAGAGATTCAGGCTGATCGCGGATTTCTCAAACGATTGATCATTTTTGGGCGGCGGTCGTGAATTGATTCGCCAACCTGCGCGAATTCGACTATTCCCGATCCATGAAATCCATCCTCCCCGCATTGTTGCTCGGTGCGTTGCTCGCCGTCGTTTCCACCGCCACCGCCGAAGACACCCGCGTTTTTGAAATTCGAACTTATCATGCGAATGAAGGGAAACTCGACGCGTTAAACGCCCGGTTCCGGGATCACACCGTGAAGCTGTTTGAGAAACACGGAATGAAGAACATCGGCTACTGGATTCCCACCGACAACAAGGACAACGTTCTAATCTACGTCCTCGCCTATCCAAGCAAGGACGCACGGGGCGCATCGTGGAAGGCGTTCATGAGTGATCCGGAATGGCAGGCGGCCCACGCGGCGTCGGAGAAGGACGGCAAGCTTGTCAACAAGGTGGATTCGCAGTTCATGGTCGCCACGGATTACTCGCCGGCGATTAAACCGAAATCCGAATCGCCCGCGCGGCTGTTCGAGTTGCGCGTTTATCACACCAACGACGGCAAACTGGCCGATCTGGATTCACGGTTCCTCGATCACACCATGAAGATCTTCGCTGAACAGGGCATGGAGAACATCGCGTACTGGCATCTCATGGACGACCAGACCGGGGCGGATTCGACGCTGGTCTACATTCTCGCGTTCAAGGATGAAGCCGCGCGTGAAAAAGCGTGGAAAGGGTTTGGTGCCGATCCGAGCTGGAAGCAGGCCTACGCCGACTCGACCGTGAACGGCAAACTGGTAAACAAGGTGGACTCGACGCAGATGAAGGCGACCGATTATTCGCCGACGAAGTAGAGCTGGCTGATCGACGGTAATCGGCGGTCGAGATGAGCCGCACGGGCGTGATCGGGAATGGGGGTTTGAGCCGGGCGGATCTAGGACGGGCCTGGGAATTTTATATTTGCGTTGACCCGTTTTGCCAATGACCGATACCGTCCGGCTAATGACCCATTCGTTCTCCACCCGCGTGGTACTTTTTGGCGCAGTCGTGTGCCTGGCAAGTGCTTCTTCGGTCCTCGCCAAACACGGTGTTGAGATCACCCCGTCCGACGATGCCCTGATGATCACGATCAACGGCGAGGTGTTCTCCCGTTATCATTATCAGAACGTATCGCGTCCGTTTCTGTATCCGGTGCTCGGTCCCGGCGGGGCTGCTGTGACCCGCGACTGGCCGATGCACAAGGGAATCTACGATCAGGAGGACCACCCGCATCATCGATCATTGTGGTACGCGCACGGTGATATTAATGGCGTCGATTTCTGGTCTGAATCAGACAAGGCCGGCACCACGGTTCATGATGAATTTATCGAAGTGAAAGGCGGCCAGGAATACGGCGTCATCAAATCGCGAAACAAGCTCGTCGACAAGGAGGGTAAGGTCATCGCGACGGACGTGCGAACCATTCGAATTTACGCGAGCGAGCCCAACCGGATCATGGACTATGAGGTGACGACCTACGCTTCCGAGGGCGATCTCGTGTTCGGTGACACCAAGGAAGGCAGCATGGCGATCCGCCTCGCACCGACGATGCGGCTTAAGGGCGAGGTCGGGGCCGGTCACATCGTGAACAGCGAGGGCGTGAAGGATGGCGACACATGGGGCAAGCGCGCGAAGTGGTGCGACTACTACGGGCCGGTCGATGGAAAAACCGTTGGCGTTGCGATTTTTGACGCCCCGCGCAATCCCCGTCATCCCACCTGGTGGCACGTCCGTGACTACGGGTTGTTCGCGGCGAATCCGTTTGGCCAGCATGATTTTGAAAAGAAGGAAAAGGGGGTCGGAGATCTCACCGTCAAGGCGGGTGATTCAGTGACCTTTCGTTATCGATTTTATTTCCACGAAGGCACAACCGAAGAGGCCGGCATCGAGGCCCTTTATCAGGAGTATGCCGACGGAAAATAGTTCAAATAAATCTGACGCCGATCACGTCTATCTCCCATTCCAATTATGAGCAAAGTCAACCGTCGTAAGTTTATCAAGGGAACCGCCGCCGCGTCTGCTGGGGCGTTGTTCGCCTCCAAGTGGTCCTCCTATGCCGCCTCATCGAGCGTGCTTGGAGCCAATGACGAAATCCGATGCGCTGTCGTGGGATTCCGCGGCCGTGGCAAATCGCACATTGAAGGCATCCAGAAATTGCAGGAACAGGGGCAAAAAGTCCGTGTGACCGCGCTGTGTGATGTTGATTCCGAGGTGCTGGAACAGGGCCTCGAAATGATGGCGAAGAAAGATCAGAAGGTGGAGACCTATCTGGACATCCGCGATTGTCTGGCGAGCAAAAACGTCGACGCCGTGATGATCGCCACACCGAATCACTGGCATTCGCTGGCAGCCATCTGGGCGGTCCAGGCTGGCAAGGATGTTTATCTCGAGAAGCCTGTTTCCCACAACATCTGGGAAGGCCGGCAGATCGTGAATGCCGCCCGCAAGTACAACAAGATCGTGCAGACCGGCACGCAGGCGCGTTCCAGCACCGCAGTTCGTGATGCGGTGAAATGGGTGCGGGACGGCAACCTCGGCAACCTCGTCATTGCCCGCGGTCTTTGTTACAAACCGCGCAACAGCATCGGCCGCGTCGCCGGTCCCCAGAAGGTTCCCAATTCAATTGATTACAATCTCTGGCTCGGCCCGGCGCCGGACCAACCGTTGATGCGCGAACATCTGCACTACGACTGGCACTGGGTCTGGGCCACCGGGAACGGGGATCTTGGCAATCAGGGCATCCACCAGATGGACATCGCGCGTTGGTTTCTCGGCGAGAAAACGCTCGCGCCCCGGGTGATCAGCGTCGGCGGCCGGCTGGGTTACGTCGACGACGGCCAGACCGCCAACACCCAGATGATTTTCTTCGACTATGCAAAAGCGCCGTTGATTTTTGAAGTGCGCGGTTTGCCCGAGAAAAAGGGGTCCAAGAAGATGGACGAGTTCATGGGCGGCAGCATCGCGGTGATCATCCAATGCGAGAATGGGCATGTGCTCGTCTCCTCGAATTACAACAACGCGAAGGCGTTCGACAAGGCGGGCAACGAGATCAAATCATGGAACGGAAGCGAGGATCATTTCGCCAACTGGATCAAGGCCTGTCGCTCCCGGAAAGTGGCGGATCTGAACGCCGATATCATTGAAGGGCATCTCTCCAGCGGACTGTGTCACATGGGCAACGTCTCCCACCGGGTCGGCGGGCCGGCCGGTGATCAACAGATTCGCGACGCGATCAGCCAGGATCTCGGTGCAATCGAAACCTATGATCGAATGCTCGCCCATCTGAAGGCCAACGAAGTCGATCTCAATGACACGCCCTTGACCCTCGGTGCGTCCTTGACGATGGATGTCGTGAAGGAGCGCTTCACCAACAACAATCTCGCCAACGAACTGGTGAAGCCGAAGTATCGCAAACCCTTTGTCGTTCCGGACAAGGTCTAGGTTCCATGAAATTCAATCAGTTGACGTCGATTTGTGTGGCCGCCGTTTCATTGGCGGCCACTCCTTTTGTCTGCTGCGGTGCCGGTCGGATACCAGTTGCTCTACGATCAGACCGTCGGGAAAAGCGAACATGACGGTAAGTTTCTGTTTGCGGACGAGAAACGCGAATCCGTTAAAGATTTCGTGTTTACCGACGTGACCGCGTGGAGAGTGACGGGCGAGGGGAAGGAGCGCGCGCTGGAGCTGGTGAAACAGAGCGACTACCAACCGCCGGTCCGCTCCCCGTTCAACATCGCCGTGATCGCCGACCGGCAGTTCGGGGATTTTATTCTGGAGGCGGACCTGATCCAGACCGGCAAGGAATACGGACATCGCGACATGTGCCTGTTTTTCGGCATGCAGGATCCGTCTCAATTCTACTACGCTCACATCGCCACCAAGACCGACGATCACGCGCACAATATCTTTATCGTGAACAACGAACCGCGCACGAAGATCAGCGAGAAGACGACCAATGGCGTGAACTGGGGATTGGATGTCTGGCATCACGTCCGGCTCGAGCGCAACACGAAGACAGGCACGATCAAGGTGTTCTTCGACGACATGAACACTCCGATCATGACCGCGACGGACAAGACGTTTGACGCGGGCTACATTGGCCTCGGATCGTTTGACGACATCGGCAAGGCCAAGAACATCAAGATCTGGGGTCCGAAGTCCGTGGAGAAGAAGACTGAGTTCTATCAGCGCCCGTGACGGATTGGATCGCCCGGGATTCTTAATGGTCAGCGTCCGGGCAGCCGTTCGGTTTTCTCCAGTTCGAGGAGTAGTCGTTTCCGCCAGAGTCCGCCGCCGTAGCCGGTGAGTGAACCGTCCTTGCCGACGACGCGGTGACAGGGGATTAGAATGGAGATCCGGTTCTGGCCGTTCGCGTTGGCCACCGCGCGCTGGGCGGTCGGGCGTTCGATGCGCCGGGCCAGTTCATCGTAGGCGATGGTTTGGGCGAAGGGAATCTTGCGCAACTCCGACCAGACCTCCTCTTGAAACGCGGTTCCGTTTGGGGCCAGTCTGACCGTGAATGCCTTTCTTCCTCCGTCAAAATATTCACCGAGCTCCGCTTTGAGTTGCGCGAGCAGCGGGTGATCTCCCGGGACGACCGGGCTTCCAAACCGTTTTTGAATCGATTGAAGATTGGTTTCCAGCATCCGCCGGTCGGTGAACTCAAGGAGACAAATTCCGTCGTCGGTCGCGCCGACGAGCAGCGGTCCGAGCGGGCTTTCAACCATCTGAATGACAATGCGTCCGCCGTTCAACCGGGCGCGACCGGGCGCTTCTCCAAACACCCGGGAGAACGCATCGCGAAACCCACTGTGCGATTCAAACCCACTCCCCAGCGCGACGTCGTCCAGTTTCATTCCTTCGCGCAACCGGTCGAACGCGCCCGACAAACGCTGGCCGCGACACCACTCGGCGAACGTCATACCGAGATTTTGCATGAACCAGCGACGCACCCGCTCCGGCGTCAGACTGAGCTGCTTCAATTCAGCCGCCTGCAACCGACCGGTTTCAGACTGGCGCACGCGTTCCATCAGATCGCTGACCCACGCCGGGCGTTCGCCGTTGGCCGAGAGCGGGTCGCAGCGTTTGCAGGCGCGGTAACCGGCGAACATGCATTCCTTCACCGACGCGAAAAATTCCGTGTTTTCCAGCTTCGGCTTCGACGGACAGGATGGGCGACAGAAGATGCCGGTAGTGCGGAGGGCCGTGTAAAAGACG
Source organism: Verrucomicrobiota bacterium (assembly GCA_041689265.1). Classification (GTDB taxonomy): domain Bacteria; phylum Verrucomicrobiota; class Verrucomicrobiia; order Limisphaerales; family RI-55; genus JBDNGP01. Next base: position 19,891 of record JBDNGP010000236.1, on the reverse strand, counting down.
CCGTCAAATCCGGCGTCTTTGCGGGTGAACGCCGCTTCCATTTCGGCCCGGGTGGGGAGAAGGGGCGGTTGTTGAATGGTTCGCATGGAAGAAGATTAGCACGGGCGTCCACCGAAAAAGCGATGTTTTGTTCAGGCGGACTTTTCGTGGTTCAAGCTGCTTCCTCAGCTAATTTAATTTTTTTTGCAACAAATTGGGTCTGCCGACTGTCTCCTTGAAACATAAGTTACCGCAACATGACGAAATATCTGAAAAACCTGCTGGCCGGCTCCGTGGCCGTGAGCTGTCTCATTTCTCCAGGATTGGTCTCCGCCCGCAGCGTGCCGAACTTTGCCCTGATTGATGTCGACGACATCAATCACGAACTGTATCGCAGCGAGGGCAGGGCGGTGGTGCTGTATTTCACCGGTGTAGGCTGTCCGATCGCCCGGAAGAATGCGCGGAAATTTCGCGACCTGCGCGATCAGTTTGAGGGCAAGGGCGTTGAGTTCTGGGTGGTTAATTCCTACGCGGGTGACACCAAGAACGAGGTGCGCGATGAAAGACGCAAGACTGGTCTGTGGGGCATGACGACATTGATGGATTCGAAACAGGCGGTCGCTCTGTCACTGGGTGTTGAACGCACGGCGGAGGTGGTGGCGATTGGAATGAAGGATCGGGAGATTTTCTATCGCGGAGCCACCGACGATCAACTGAGCGAAGGCGCGGAGAAACCTGCGGCGTCCGAGCATTACCTTAAGGATGCGCTGACCGCATTTCTGGCCGGTGACGCGATCTCGAACCCTGAAACTCAGGCGCGGGGTTGCCGGATCACTTACGCAAAAGTTTCTGAGGACGACGACAAGGCGCCGGATTACGCGACGCAGGTTGCACCGTTGCTTCAGGCGAACTGTGTGGAATGCCATCGCAAGGGCGGGATCGGACCGTGGAGTATGAGCAGCCATCGTCGCGTGGCGAACTACGCCGACATGATTGAGGAAGTGTTGCTGACCCGCCGCATGCCGCCGTGGGATCCGCATCCTGACTATGGAACCTTTGTTGATCCGCAATCCCTCTCTCGCGAGGAAACCCAGACATTGATTCGCTGGGTTCAGGCTGGTGCTGCGATGGCGGATGGAGTTGAAGATCCGTTGGAAGCCCCTCTTGTGCCGTTGCCCGAGTGGCGGTTGGGCGACCCGGACGTCGTGTTGAAGCTGCCCGAGGTTCAAAAAATCCCGGCGACCGGCGTGCTTGACTATCGTTACATCAAGGCGGCCAACCCGTTTACCAATGACGTCTGGCTGTCCGGCATGGACATCAAGCCCGGCAACCGGAAAGTGGTGCATCATGTGATTCTTTACGCGAAGTGGCCCGGAGCTCCCGAGGGCGGCAGCGACAAGGGGGTGTTCTTCGTGGGTTGGGCACCCGGCGCCAGCGTGTTGAGGTACCCGGACGGTGTCGCCAAGAAACTTCCCGCCGCCGCCGAGCTGACCTTCGAGGTGCATTACACCACTGTCGGCACCGAGGAAACGGATCAAAGCGAGATCGCGCTCTACCTCGCGGACGGACCTCAGGAACGCTCCGCAGAAACCCGGCAGGCGATCCAGCTCGACCTCGACATCCCGCCTGGCGAGGCGAATGCCGAACACGTCGCAACATATGCCTTCAAGAAACCCGCGACAATTTACGGCTTGTTTCCACACATGCATTTTCGCGGGAAATGGATGCGCTACGAATTGCTTCTGCCGGACGGGCGACGCGAGACGCTGCTCCACGTGCCGCGCTATGATTTTCAGTGGCAGTTCAGTTACTACTTCGAGAAGCCTCGTCGAGTGCCCGCCGGTTCCTGGTTGCTCGTGACGGGCGCGTTCGACAACTCGGCCGCCAATCCCGCCAATCCGGATCCAACCCGTCGCGTTGTGTTTGGCGAACAATCATGGGATGAAATGTTCATCGGATTCTTCGAAGCTGCCGATGATCCGGAGCCCACGCATACGGCGGCGAAATGACCAGTGGAACTCCGCAGTCCGGACGACGCTTGGACCGGTAGTTTACTCGTTCGTGGTGATTTGGGTCTCCACCCAGCGCGCCATCAGCCACAGCGCGTCCGAAAACCGGTTTAGAAAGATAATGATCTGTGGATTGTCCAGCCCTCCGGATTCTTGAAGCGCGGCAACCCGTCGTTCCGCCCTTCGACACGCCGTGCGGGCGTGGTCCAGTGTCGCGGATGAAAGACAGCTTCCCGGAGTTGCCCAGCCTTTGAACGAGACGTTCTGCTTCTCGATCTCCGTTACCAGCGAGTCCAACGGAGCGATCAACGCATTCGTGACCCGGTGGAAGCCGTCTTTCACGTAGCGTTCGAGATCCTCGGGCAGCGTCGCCAGTTCGCCCATCAGGATTACCAGATCTTTCTGCCGGGCCTGCAGCGCCTCGGTGATGAACGGATGTTCGGCGCTGGCCCGCGCCATTCCGAGCGCGGTGTTCAGTTCATCCACGCTTCCGTAGGCCTCAACGCGTGGATGGCATTTTGAAACCCGGCGATTGTACATCAGCCCGGTGGTGCCGGTATCCCCGGTGCGTGTTGCGATACTCATAAAAATGAAAAAGGCGGCATTGATACATCAATCAATGCCGCCATGAAATCAAAGAGGTTACTTGCCGGCCAGCGCCAATTCGATCGCCTTGGTGACCTCGGCGGAGTCCGGTGTGGTCTTGGGTTCGAAGCGTGCGATGATTTTTCCATCCGGGCTGATCAGGAACTTGCCGAAATTCCAGGTCACGTCACCGGGGAACGGCGAACCCGCGCCGGTCAGCTGCGCATAAAGCGGATGCTGATCCGTCCCTTTGACGTGCAGCTTGTCAAACATCGGAAAGGTCACCTTGTATTCGGTGGTGCAGAATTTCTTGATCTGCTCGTTGGTGCCGGGTTCCTGGCCGGCGAAGTCGTTGCTGGGAAAACCAAGCACGGTGAATCCCTTGTCCTTGTATTTCAACTGGATGGCCTCGAGGCCCTCATATTGCGGGGTGAGCCCGCACTTGGAAGCGACGTTGACGACCAGCAGCACCTTGCCGTTGTACGCCTTGAGCGACGTGTCTTTTCCATCGATGTCCTTGAGCGGGATGGATTGTATTTTGGAATCAGCCATGGCGGTTAGGGTCAGGGCGACAGCAATTGTCGAAAGGGTGAAAAGCAGTTTCATGGGTTGAAGGGTGAATGGATTTGATGATTTGTCAAACCAGCTGATTCAGAATTTATCGGAACAAATATTGTGGGCCGGCGGAGCGGTCGTTGGTATCGTGGCGCGCATGTCCAAACGGCTTTTTCTACTTGATGGCATGGCGTTGATCTATCGCGCGCATTTCGCCTTTATCAGCCGGCCGATCATCACCTCGAAAGGCGTGAACGCCTCGGCCATGTTGGGCTTTGCCAATACGCTGCTGGATATCCTGCGCAACCAGAAACCAACGCATCTCGCGGTCGCGTTCGACACTCCGGAACCCACGGAACGCCACGTGGAATTTCCTGCTTACAAAGCTCAGCGCGAGGAAATGCCCGAGGATCTCGCCGCCGCCATTCCGGACATAAAACGGCTGTGCGCCGCGATGAATATTCCGGTGTTGGAGATGCCGGGCTACGAAGCCGACGACGTTGTTGGAACGATCGTGCGCCAGACCGAGCAGCAGGGTTTCGAGAATTTTATGGTTACGCCGGACAAGGATTTCGCCCAGCTCGTGAGCGAGCACACGTTCATTTACAAACCGGGCCGGCAGGGAAACGACGTCGAGATTCTGGGCGTTCCGGAAGTGAAGAAAAAGTGGGGCATCGATCGCGTCGAACAAGTCATCGACATCCTCGGGCTGGCTGGTGACGCGTCGGACAACATTCCCGGCGTTCCCGGTGTTGGCGAGAAAACCGCAGTCAAGTTGATCGCGCAGTTCGGGAGTGTCGAAGGACTGCTCGCAAACACGGACCAGCTCAAGGGCAAGCAGAAGGAGAAGGTCGAGGAAAACCGCGAACAAGCGTTGCTCTCAAAAAAGCTGGCGACGATCAACTGCCAGGTACCAATCCCGTACGACCTGGAGGATCTGAAAGTTTCGGAGCCGAACGAAACGGTGTTGAAGGAGTTGCTGATTGAGTTCGAGTTCAACGCGATTGGGAAACGCATGTTCGGGAATGATTTCAAGACGGGCAGGGGATTCGAATCCGAACCGACAAGCGGGTCCGCGGAAGTACAAGGGTTACCGATCCAAGCTGACAATGTTGCGAATCAGGAACCGAAGTCCGACCTCAAAACCATCGCTGATGTTTCGCACAAGTACAGCATCGTTTCAAAACCGGCCGACCGCCAGAAGCTCGCGGCGAAGCTCAAGAAGCTGAAGTCATTCTGCTTCGACACGGAGACCACCGGTCTGGATCCGCGTTCCGCCGTGATGATCGGGCTGTCGTTTTCGTGGGAGGCACATCAGGGCGTTTACGTTCAGCTGACCGCGCAACGCAAGGAAGAGGACAGCCTGTTCGCACAGTTCGACGACGACTCGATGCGTGAGGAAGTGCTCGGCGCGCTCGCCGATTTTACGGACGTGTTCGGTTCGGAATCGGTTTTGAAAATCGGGCACAACCTGAAGTTTGATCTGGCGGTGCTGCGCCATCACGGCGTCGACGTGCGCGGGCCGATGTTCGACACCATGCTTGCCCACAGCCTGATCGAGCCCGAGCTCCGGCACGGTATGGATTTTCTCGCGGAGAGCCATCTGGGCTACACGCCGATCAGCATCAAGCAGTTGATCGGCGACAAGAAGGGCAACCAGGAAAACATGGCCAACGTCCCGCTGGACAAGCTCGGTGAATACGCCGCCGAAGACGCGGATGTCACTTGGCAGCTTTACGAAAAATTCCTGCCGCTGCTCAAGGAGCGCGAACAGGAAAATGTGTTTTACGAAATCGAGATGCCGCTGCTGCCCGTGCTCGTGGACATGGAGGCCGAAGGCGTGCGCATCGATGCGGAGACGCTCGGGCGGTTCAGTATCGAGCTGGAAAAACAGATGGCCGTGCTGGAAAAACGCGTTCACGAACTGGCGGGCGGGCCTTTCAATTTGAATTCGCCCAAACAGCTCGGAGAACTTCTGTTTGATAAGTTGAAGCTGACCGACAAAGCGAAGAAAACCAAGACCGGCCAGTACGCCACAGACGAACAGACGCTTGTCAATCTCTCCGGAGAACATGAGATCGTCCGGGCGCTCCTGGAGTTCCGGACGCTGACGAAATTGAAGTCCACTTACGCCGACGCGTTGCCGCAATCGATCTCCAAGAAAACGGGCCGCGTTCACACCAACTTTCAACAGGCGGCGACGGCGACCGGTCGGCTGGCCTCGAACAATCCGAATCTACAAAACATTCCCATCCGCACCGAGCTCGGCCAGGAGATCCGTCGCGCGTTCGTGCCGCGCGATGAGCACCACACGTTGCTCTCTGCGGATTACTCGCAGATCGAGCTGCGGATTATTGCCGCTCTAAGCAAGGACGCCGCGATGCTCGAAGCCTTCGCGAGCGGAGAAGATATTCATACGGCGACGGCGGCCCGGGTTTACGGCGTGGCGCTCAGCAAGGTGACGGGCGATCAACGGCGAAACGCGAAGATGGTGAATTTCGGAATCATCTACGGCATCTCCGCGTTCGGTCTTTCACAGCGACTCGGAATTCCACGGAAGGAAGCGGCCGAGATCATCGAGCAGTATTTTGGGAGCTACCCCGGCATCCGGAAATATCTGGATGACACGATCGAGTTCGCCCGAAAAACCGGCTACGTCGAGACCGTGTCCGGTCGTCGACGCTTCATCCGCGACATCAACTCGGCCAACGGAACCGTGCGCGGTGGAGCGGAACGTTTCGCAATCAATACCCCGATCCAGGGCACGGCAGCCGACATGATCAAGTTGGCCATGTCCGCAATTCGCAGCGACCTCCGGAAGCGTAAATTGAAATCAAAACTCATTCTACAAGTTCACGACGAACTGGTGTTTGATCTGTTCAACGGCGAGGAAGAGCAACTGCGGGAACTCGTTCAAGACCGCATGAAGAGCGCGCTCAAGCTCGACGTTCCGATCTTGGTGGAAATTGGCACCGGCAAGAACTGGTTGGAAGCGCACTGAATGCTTCTGATTAGACCAATTGACCACGCACTCTCAGTAGAACGCGCCGGACGGCTTGATTGGTAGTGTTTGAATAACTCGAATACCCGAATCAACGGATGCTCGTTCGGGTGTCCGGGACGCGTGAAACGCGTGACGTGTTGCGCGAAACGGGCTCGGAAGGAACGCCAGTTGTCAGGATCGATTTGAAAATAGTGGTTTGATTGGACCTTCGCGACTCTGGAATGCACAGCCCCATTGTTTGACGGTCAGCTCCTTGTTCCGCGAATGGCTCTACCGAGCCATGCCTTGGCATAAGTCCAAATACCTTCGGCAGTGCGCTTGGACATATTCATGGCGGCCGCGACTTCGTCCATGGTCATGCCGACGAAGTAGCGCAACTTTACCAGTTCAGCAGCTTGAGGATCTTCCTCGGCCAATCGATCCAACGCATCATGAACGGCGAGCAATTCGTCGGGAGGTGCGGTGAGTACGATGGAGGCTTCGTCCAGTTCCTCGTGAGCCACACCGGAGCCGCGTTTCTGGCTTTGTTTGCGTCGGGCGTGTTCCACCAGAATCCGGCGCATGGCTTCTGCCGCAGCAGCAAAGAAATGTCCCCGGTTGTCCCAGGCCGGTTGATCGGCTCCCGCCAGTCGCATCCATGCTTCGTGCACCAGCGCGGTTGCTTGCAACGTGTGCCCGCCGGACTCAGCGGACATCTTGTGACCTGCCAGACGGCGTAGCTCATCGTAGACCAGCGGAAGCAATTCCTTGGCGGCCAGAGGGCTGCCCTCTTGGGCGGAGTTCAGGATTCGCGTGAAGTCATTCATTCCTTGGAGCCTGTCTGAAAACGGAGCGCGGCTGTGTCGCAGACCCGCCGCAGCCAGCCCCGCGAATCCGCAAGCCGATGAAATCTGTGGCCCGCTGCGGCTGGTCGAGGACGACACGGCCGCGCTCCGGCGTTTTCAGACAGGCGCTTAAACGGAAAACAGAATGGAACAGAAGGAAGCAAAGCGAGCGAAGGGAAGCAGGCGCGGATTCAGGTATCTTTTCTAGTAGGTTGAGGAAATTCCTGTTCACAATGCTTCCCGATTTATGTTCTTTGCGGTCTTCGCGTGCTGCTGTTCAAAATGAATTTCCATTTCCGGGTTCAGTCGTTGTTCCGCGAATCACTGCATGCCGGAGACGGCAGCGGCAGAGGTAACGTTCGGGGCATGGTAGAGTCGCAGCTTCTGACTCTGCGAGCCGAATCCGCTTCCACCCATCAACAGTTGACCGTCCGGGGAAAATACCAGCGACCCCATCACCCCACCCAGTTGGCGGTCCATTAAAAGTTGCTGAAGAGTCGCCACGTTCCAAAGTCGCAACGTGCTGTCGGCGCCTGATGTGGCCAGAGTTTTTCCGTCGGGCGAAAACGCGATGGAGAAGACGGGCTGTTTGTGTCCATTGAACGTGCCGATCTGTTTGCCGGTCTCCATGCTCCACAACCCCACGGTGTGATCGGTCAGGCTCACGGCGAGCTGCTTTCCGTCGGGCGAAAACGCATGCGCTTGGAAAAATTGCTGTCCTTCCACCAATTCGAGCGACGTGCGCAATGACCGGGTCTCGACATCCCAGATCTCCGGCCTGCCATCGCGTTTGACACACACGACGGATTTGCCGTCCGGTGAAAATCCGACAACATCTCCGTCCATCTCCCACAACGAATTGGTTCCGGCGCGAAGATCCCACCAACGGGGCATCTGATCGTGCGCGCTGGCCAACAGGTGTCGCCCGTCCGGCGACAGCGTCACGAAATCGACCGGCCTGTTTGCGACCTGAAGAGTGTTGGTCTCGCCGCTGTCCGTGTTCCAGACGGTGACGCTCCCATCCCGATGTCCCTGGGCAAGCGTCTGGAGGTCGGCGCTCAACGCTATTGTTGAGTGCCAGTTCCGTGACTTGCCGAGGGGAAACCGACGGACGGGTTCGCCGGTGGCGAGGTTGATGAAGACCACGTCGTCGGCGCTCAATGCCGCGAGGGTGCCGCCGTCCTTGGAGAAACCAAGCGGCAACCTGACACCGGGCAACGGTTCCTTGGCCTTTGGGCGGGTGGTTTGCCAGATGTTGATGGCCCCGTCCTTGTCACCGCTGACCAGCGTCTCGCCATCGGGTGAAAAGGCCAGCGTCCAGACTTCGTTCAAATGACCAAGCAAGGTGGTGATCAGTTCACGCTTTTGAAAGTCCCACAACCGGATCGAATGATCCATGCTGCCGGTCGCCAGCGTTCGTCCGTCGGGTGAGAAGGCGAGGCTGCCAATCACACCGGTATGTTCGACCTGTTCCGCCGTGGTGGGAATGGTGCCGGTTTCCTCACCGGTCCGGACGTCCCAGATGCTCAACACAAACACGCCGCGCTCGGATATTGTGTTTCGCGCGGCCACGAACGAAAGTCCGTTCGGCGCGAAGGCCACGCTTCGATCCGACACCATCCCGTTCACGCGACCAAACAAGTTGGTCGAACCGGCCAGCAACACGGTCGGGTCATTCTCGTTCAGTGACCAGATCTTGACGCCGTCCGGAGAATCAGTTGCCAGCTGCTGGTTGTCCGGAGCGAAAACCATCGGACCGCTAGCGCCCGGCAGGCGGCGCAGTTCCTGCCATGTTTTCGTATCCCACAAGACCACGTCGCCGCCCGGCCCCCGCCTCATTCCGCCCTTTTGCGTGGCGAGTATTTTGCCATCTTCGGAAATGGCCATGGGGCCCTCAACACCGTCGAGAATTCGTTCCTCGCTCCACGTCTTGGTGTTCCAAATTCGGACCATCGCCCGGCTTGCGGTCGCCAGCAGTGGTTCATTCTTCACGAATGCGATGGAGTCAATTCCTCCGAACGAAAACCCGCCCGGTCGCCGCGGTTGGTTTCCGGGAATTGCCGACGACGGCGCGAGTGTCGCGGAGAGCATGCGGTTGCCCATGTTGAAAACCTTCACTGAATCTCCGGCGCTGACCGCGATCCAACGACCGTCCGGCGAAAACGTCAGAGCCTGCACCGATTCAGATTGGCGGGGGAAACTTTCGTGAGGATCGCCCTTGGCCAGTTCCGCCAGATAGCGCCATTCGAAACCGCGCAAGTCAGGGGTCTCCGCGTCGGCGTTATGTTTGGAAAGCAGCTGCACAGCGCGGCCAACGTTCAAGTCTGCCAACGCGTGTTGGGCCAGGTTGATGTCTGCGACGTAACCGTTGAGGCGCATCGCCGTCTCGCTGCGTTCTGAACGCGCGAGAGACACCTCCAGTTCTGCCGTCCTTTCGCGTGACACCGCCTCCGCAGTCGTTGCGCGAACCGCCTGCCAGATACTGATTCCAGCACCGAGAACCAACACGACAGCGATGGCCAACGCCGCCGCCACCGGCCCCCGATGCTTGCGGAGGAATTTTTGTAATCGATAGGTCGTACTCGGGGGACGCGCAGTGATCGGTTCGTTGTCGAGGTAACGCTGAACGTCCGCCGCGAGCGCCGCCGTGGTTTCGTATCGTCGAGTCCGGTTTTTCTCCAGACACTTCATGACAATCCAATCAAGATCGCCGCGCAGTTGCTGGATCAACGGCTTGGAATCGGTGCGCCGCCGACTGGCCGTGGTGGTCAAATCACCGTCCAACATCGTGGCCAGCATTTGCGAGGGCCGCGCGGGTTCATCTTCGCGGATGGTTCGACGGCATTCGTCAATTCCACGACTGATCAACGTCTGCGGATCGAACGGTGTTCTGCCGGTCAACAGTTCGTAAAGCAGCACGCCGAGACTGTAGACGTCGCCGCGCGTGTCGATGTCCAGCCCGCTCATTTCCGCCTGCTCCGGACTCATGTAAGCCGGGGTGCCGATGAACGACTGGAACTGCGTGAACAGCGTTTTGTCCGTGAGTTTCTGTTCGATGGCCTTGGCGATGCCGAAGTCAATGACCTTGGGAACCGGTACGCCATCGTGCAGCGTGACGAGAATGTTCGACGGCTTGATGTCGCGATGGATGATGCCTTTCTGGTGCGCGTGTTGAATGGCGAGGCAAACCTGAATGAACAGCTTCAGACGATCCTTCGTCGGCAGTTCGTTCTCGTCCGCGTAGTCCGTGATCTTGACGCCGCGGACCAGTTCCATGACAAAATAGGGCCGTCCGGTATCAGTGGCTCCACCATCGAGAACCCGCGCGATGTTCGGGTGGTCCATCATGGCCAATGCCTGACGTTCTACTTCAAACCGGGCGATGACCCCCTTGGTGTCCATCCCCTGTTTGATGATCTTGAGGGCGACCCGTCGGCGGACCGGTTCCTCCTGTTCGGCCATGTAAACGACGCCGCAACCGCCTTCGCCAATTTGCTGCAAAAGTTTGTAACGGCCGATGTGTTCGCTGGTCTGTTCGGTCACGGACAACACTTCAGTCGTCATCAGCAACGTGTCGCCCTTGTTTGCTCCACTGCCTGTTTCGCGGGCCACTGCTGATGTGGAAAGGAAATTGTCCGAAGTATCGTGCTCCTTCAGCAACTCCTCCACTGATCGACGCAGCTCATGATCGTCCCCGCATTCCCGATCAAGAAAGGCCGGCCGCTCGTTGGCGGGTTGTTCAAGCGCCGCAACGAACAGTTCGCGTTGGCGATTCGCTCGGGAATGTTTTTGTCCGTTGCTCATTTTAGGTTGGCTGCCACGATGAAATTGCCAGCGAAATATCGCGTCGCGCAATGTTGATCCGGGTTGCTGTCTGAGTGTGCCCCTGACGCACCGCGGACTCAACGATTGACTTGGCTGCTGGGTGCTGATGGACCGCGGCCTTCCAGGCCGCAGCGGGTGATCAGTGTCGGGAGCATGGAAATAATTTGCACGGTTTCCTCGCTGCAGAGCCGCTGCGGGCAGGATGCCCGCGGTCCGCAAGGTGGGACGGGCATCTTGCCTGTCACCGGGTGCCGCGAGGATTCAGCCGGTGTGACGTCGTGGCCTGGTTTCTTACTTTCATCTGGGTGCGGTTTTCGTGGCCGCAACAAGACAGGCGGGACGCGCTGTCCTAAGACGGAACGCGAACGGCTCGTCCGCAGCGGGCTGATGAGTGGAGGGGGCGGGTTTCCATTCGTCCGTTGCTTTCCTTGCCCACTGTTCGGAACACACGCCTTAGCGCTGACTTTGAAGAGCAGGGGAGCAGATCTCGTTCAGCAGATCATCTGTCCGTATTTTTGCGCTCTCGGCAGTTTTTCGGACCCTGGCCTCCGACCATCCGGTCCATTTGCTGATCTCCTCGAACGAGAGGTCTTCAAGATCATGGAGCCGTTTGACAAGACGCTCGGCAGGGGTGAGACGGTCGAGCATACGGTCCAACAGTTGCGCCGCCCCGGCCGACGTGAAGCGGTCACTTTCGGTGTCGACAAATTCCAGAAGCCGGACGTCGTTTTCGGTCCAGGTTGAGTCTCCGTTTACCCAACCGTGGCTGTTGAGCTCGCAGATTCCGGCAGAAACGGCAGCCTGGATGGACCAGTCGGCGAGCGGCATATCCGGACGATACCGTTTAAGAAGCTGGAAGATCCGCCGGAAAATTTTCTCGGCCAGATCGGTGGTGTCATGCCGTGTCCCGGACAGTGCCCGGGCAACCTTGAAAATATCAGGTTTCAGCCGAAAAACGAGGGCTTCGACAGAGTCCGCGTGGCCGGCCAGCGCAGCATTCACCAACCTTGCGTCCTCGCTGATACGGGTCGTTTCTTCGGAAAGTTCACGAGGGGACTGGTGGGATGCAAAATTCGCGGCAGGCGGTTCCATTAAACGAGTGGCCCAGTCGAGCAGAGCACCGAATCCCGAGATGTTTCGTAGTGGTTGCATAATCTTGAACGTCGTAAACAGCGACTTCCCCCATACATGCGCAAGATCAGGGAGGAGTCCGCAAAGAATCTTTCGCCGAATTCAAAACGCGGCCAAAATCGTAACGGCGACCCGCCTCGTACCGTCTGTCCCGATATGATTCCCCCGAGATTCCCGGCGTTTGTCCGCATTCACGCCCAATTGTTTCTGGTTCTCGTTCTTTCTGGGTGGGTAGTGAGGCAAACATGTGCCTTCGAACTCCCGCCGCCGGTCAAAATGAGCGCACAGGAGGACCACGCGTTGATGATGGAAAAGCTGGGAATACAGTCCATCCGCCGCGGCGCGAACGGTCGCGATCCCAACGCGCCCAACGCCGCCAACTACCTTGAATCCAAAGCCAATCACTATCCCCACCTCCCGGATCCGCTGCTGACTCAGGCCTATACGCCAGTGGCACTGTCACGAACCTTACCCGAATTGCATTTGCTACATTTTCTGTTGAATGGTCGGTGAACACCGTTGGGCGAGGCTGGGTGTATTTCTCAAGCGGGCCAACGGAACTTCTCAAGAGCCCGGATTTTGTGAGGTGTGTTACGACCAAAACGAACATCGGCAATGTCAATGCCAACGATAGTGATTGGGCTTACCGTGGGCGACCCGGTGTAGACGTCCGCGCGTTGATCAAGTCACAGTTCGAGTGAAACAGTCCAACCGACGGTGGAGCGAATTGCGGAGGGCCGTTGCAGTTGCAATTAGCGCGCTTCGTGGCCGCCGATGTTCAGTTTGGTTCGTTTGAGCTCGCAGTTAAACTTGCGTGCCCCTCCCATATTCTAAATTCTAACTCCCAGATTCTATTTTAATCATGCTAAGCCGGGTTGCTGACAGTTTGTATTGGATGGGGCGCTACGTTGAGCGCGCGGAAAATGTCGCGCGCATCGTGGACGTCAATTCACAGTTGATGCTCGATTTGCCAAAGGAGCAGGCCGACCGGATTTCCAAGAACTGGATGCCGGTGGTCGCGTGTCTCGGCGAGGAGGAGGCGTTTGCCGAGCGTTACAAAAACCACGATGCTGCCTCCGTGACGGAGTTTCTGCTGTTTGATCGCAGCCACGGAAATTCCATCGTGGGATCGCTGGCGGCGGCGCGTGAGAACGCCCGGACAGTCCGCGAACAGATCAGCGGCGAAATGTGGGAGCAGATCAATCGTACGTATTTATGGCTGAACGGAAAAACCGCCCGGCAGTATTTCGAACGCAATGCCTACGAGTTTTTTCAGCGAACAAAAAAATCACTGCAGTTGTTCCAGGGGATCACGGACTCGGTGATGATGCACGGGGAGGGTTGGGAATTTCTGCAAATGGGCCGGCATCTGGAGCGCGCAGACAAGACATCACGACTGTTGGACGACGAGTTCTTTCTCGTGCGCGACAGCGTGGTGCCGGAGAGCGGTTCACTCGCGCAATGGCAGGCGATCCTTCGCAGTTCCAACGCCCGTCAAGCCTATCAGCGTTTGTATGCGTCCGTCGTCGATCCCATCCGCGTGGCGGACCTGCTGTTGTTGAATGAGGATTTTCCCCGGTCCGTGGAGTTCTGCGTCCGGGCGCTCGACCAGTCACTTCGGCGGGTGAGCGGTGTGCTTCCGGGCAAGTTCTCCAACGTCGCCGAGAAGATCTGCGGACGGCTTCTGAGCGAACTGAGTTTCAACTCGATCGAGGACATCTGGGAGCGCGGTCTGCACGAGGTGATGGACGATCTTCAGGTGAAATTGAACAACATCGGCGAGGCCATCATGGAGACCTACATTCAGCCGACGGCACCGCAGGCTGCGCCGTCCGCGATGATGGCCCAGGTGCCGCAATGAGGCGCACTCCCGATGGTCCATCGGGAGCGGTTCCAAATGTCCGTCCGCGCGTTCCATCACGTCCATCATTTTGGGTGCGTGTGAAAGCGTGGGGCGGGTAGGGACCGTCGCTCCGCGCGGTCTGCCGATGGACTTTGAGATTCTCGGAGCCTCGCGCGGGTAGTGTGGTTGCATTTCTGTCCGGCCACCGACGGCGCGCGCGGCGGTCGAAGTTCGACATCCCACCGCCCTACCAGCCAAAGTGATTCTGAGCCGCCTGTCGTCGCCTCATCCATCGGTTCTTTCATTTCTTTTCCTTCTTTTGCTCCACGCTTTCAAATACACCCCGTCATCCTCCTTTCGTTGACACCGGAAGGAAAACCAGTTGGGGTATCCGCCGCAGCCCATGAAACAATCGGTGACAATTCACAACCCGACGACCCTCCCGGACGTTGTGGACGAGACATTGCTCGCCACCGGCGAGGCGGCCCGGTTGTATCGCTGGCTTAAGGACGAGCTGCTGCGCGACGGTCCGACCGTGCTGACCCAGCTTCAACGCCAGGGGCAACAATGGATGAAGGATCTCGGCGTGACGTTCAGCCTTCACCAAAAGGTGGCCGACCCGGATCATGTCGTCACGTTCGATCCGTTTCCACGCGTCATCGGTCAGGAGGAATGGACGCAGCTTCAAAAAGGAGTCACCCAACGGCTCGCCATTTGGAATGCATTTCTCAAGGACATCCACGGCACGCAGGAAATTCTTCGGGCCGGGATCGTTCCTTACCACTGGGTTTATGACGATCCGAACTACCATCGCGGCGCGGTCGAAGTGACGGTGCCCGAGGAGATTTATGCGCACGTCGCCGCGTTTGATCTGGTGCGTCAGACCGACGGCGGCTGGGTGGTTTTCCGCGACATGCTTTCCTACACGACCGGCGCAATTTACGCCGTGCAGGCGCGCAATGCGTTGCAGCAAATTGCTCCCGCGCTTCTTGAAGGGGCGAGGTTGTGGGACGTCGACGACTACCCGACCCGTCTGCTCGAGCATCTGCGCCGGTTCGCGCCCACGTCCGCGCCGGAACCCCGTGTCGCGCTCTTCTCGCCCGGCGATTCCAACTATGCGTACTACGAGCACAGTTCGCTGGCACGGCAGATGGGAGTTCCGCTTCTCCAAGGTGGCGACCTGACCGTGTTGAACTCCCGGCTTTATTTCAAAACGGTAGGCGGGCTGGAACCGGTGGATGTGCTGTACCGCCGGTTGGACGAGGCGCAGATGGACCCGCTGGAATTCGGTGGCGGCAGCCAGATCGGCGTGGCCGGTCTGATGAACTGCGTGCGCAAGGGAACGGTCGCCGTGGTCAACGCGCTGGGGGCGGGACTCGGTGACAACCGCGCGATCGCGTCGTTGATGCCGCAGCTCGCGCGCTTTTATCTCAACGAACCGCTGCTGCTTCCGACCTGCGAACGGTTTCCGCTCGAAGACGCTGACCAACGCGCGCACGTGAAACAGCATTTGCAGGATTTCATCATCGCACCGTTGTACAGCCGGTCGCCGACCCAGGGCTGGGCGTGTGATCAACTGAGCGAGGAGGAGCTGGATGCACTTTGGGCCCGTGTGATTGAGGCGCCGGGCACGTTTGTGGCGGAACCCCGGCTGCCGTTCAATCTCCTGCCCACGGTGACCTCCGACGGACTGGGGATGCGTCACGCCGGGTTGCGCGTGTTCGCGCGCGGCGGCGAACCGGACGGCGTGTCTCCGTGCGCGCTGACCCGGTTTGCGCGGCAGAAGAACAGCCGGGCCATTTCGTCGGGACTCGATGGCGGCATCAAGGACACCTGGGTGCTGCAGTCGGCGGACGAAACCGATGGCGAACGCCCAATTATCATCCGTTCCGGCCAGCGACGCTCGCGGTTGGGAAGCCGGTCGGCGGACAGCCTCTACTGGATCGGCCGTTACAGCGAACGCGCGGAGACCATCACCCGCGTGCTGCAGGTCGTTCAGACTGAGTTTCTTTCCCGGCATTCGAGTGAGACGTCGGCGGATCGCCGGCCGCTGCTGGAAGCGATGGCCCGGCTCGGGGGACATCGTGAACGGTTCTACCTGAATGCGCGGCTGCCCCGCGGGCTCATGCTGGAGCAACACGTTTTGCTGAGTTCCAACAACGCGAGTTCCGTATCCCAATGCGTGGAGCTTTGCCGCGTGAACGCCCGGAGGATCCGTGAAAATATTCCGCCCGAAATCTGGATGGTGATCAACCGGCTGGTCCGTTTGTTTGAAGGAGCGGAACAGCGCAACGAGGCGGGCGGCGGCGGTCTGGAACTCCGTCAGGCGGTCGCGCTGGAGGAATCGTTGTTGAACCAGTTCGATGCGCTGACCGGTGCCGTTCAGAAGAACATGGTCCATGGTGACAGCCGGCATTTTTGGAATCTCGGCGTGCAGCTCGAACGCATGATCGACACCATTGCGGTTTTGCGTCCGGTGCTCATTCGCCGGCCCGATCCGCGCACCGGTGAACTGCGGCGCAACGAGGATCATCTCGACGCGCTGCTGGGAATGCTGGCGAGCCGTTACGCGTACCGGAGTCTTTACCAATCCCGTCCGACGCCGGAATACGTTGCGCGCCTTCTGTTGCAGGACGAACTCGTGCCGCGCTCGGTTCTGCGCTGTTTGCGGGAGCTGCGGGTTTCGCTGGACGCGGTGACGGCCGGGTCGCCGTCCTCCGGAACCGACGGGGTGGGCGCGCCCGTCCGTTTGTGCGGGCAACTTTTGGGGCGGGTGGAGTATACGGATTTGAAACAGTTTTTTGCGCCCGTCAACGGACACAAGCCGCCGCGTCTCCATCGTTGGCTGGACGAATTGACGGCTTCGCTGGCCGAGCTTTCGGGAATGATCGGTGATCACTACCTTCACCATCAGGCCTTCAATATTCTTCGCTGACGCACCATGCAGTTCCACATCGAACATTCCACGGAGTTCGACTATCCGACCCCGGCGACGGAGGCCTTCAGCGAGTTCCGGCTCCAGCCCAGGGACACGCCGCATCAATCGGTGACCCACCATCAGACGCGCGTGTTCCCTTCGGTGCTGACCGACGATTACACGGACTATTTTGGCAATCACGTGGAGACCATGTCCGTGCCGTTCCGGCATCAACGGCTGAAGGTGACGTCCATTGCGGACGTGATTACCCAGCCGCGGTCTGACGTGTTGAGCGGCCTCAATCTGGCCGTCTGCGAGGCCGGATTGTTGTTCCAGTCGGACCGCCGTAATCTCCACGATTTTCTTCGGCCGTCCAAGTATGTGGCCTTCTCGAACCAGTTGACGAAACTGTCCTCCGCGCTGCTTCCCGACACCGGCGATTTCACAGAATGCTTGCGAAATTTGAACCGGCACATCTTCGAGGAGTTCACCTACACGCCCGGTGCGACCGACGTAAACACGGACGTGAACGAGTTTCTCAATCGAAAGGAGGGTGTCTGCCAGGACTTCTCCCATTTCATGATCGGCATCTGCCGGCTGGCCGGCATCCCGGCCCGGTACGTGAGCGGTTACATCGAGACTGATCCGGCTCCGGAAGGCGTTCTGGTTGGTGCGACCGCCAGTCATGCGTGGGTGGAGGTGATGGCTCCGAACGGCTTTTGGGTGGGACTGGATCCGACGAACAACATCTTCGAGGGCGAACGCCACGTGCAGATCGGCATCGGCCGGGACTACTACGACGTGCCGCCGATGAAGGGCACTTTCAAGGGGCCGAACAGCCAGGTGATGTCGGTTGATGTGAGCATGACCCGGGGCGATGACGTGAAGGCCGCCGGATCGCCGGACGGTTCAGGTGAGGAATGAATCCTTTTTGTGGCGGATCGAGTTTGAAGTCCCCGGGAGCGCGGGCGTCGCAGTTTGAGTCCGGCATGTTTTACCGTCCGTTCGTTTGACAGATGCCGCGCGTCATGGGCATGGTTTCTCCCGACCGGACCGGACCGTTTCCGAACCACATGAATCGAGCGCAGATCACCGAGAAAATGAAGGAGTTGCTGACAAAGCAACCGCACTTGAATGCCGACGTCACCGCCGTGAACGAATCCACCAAGCTGGATGAGATCGGTTTTGATTCCATCTCTATACTGGATTTCATGTACGACGTGGAGGCGCAATTCGGAATCGAGACGGAGGTCGCCGATCTCGTGAAGTTCGAGACCGTCAAAGACATGCTGGACTACCTCCAGTCCAAACTTTCAGCCTGACCTTCCCTGAAGAATCTCTGGTATTTCGTCGAGTATCTGATCGCCAAGTTGTTGCTTGTCGTCATTTCGATTCTGCCCACCAGCTGGACGCTCGCCGTCGCGGACGCGGTCGGTTCGCTGGTCTTCCTTATCCTTCCCAAGCGGAAAAAAATTGCTGTTGAAAACATCCTCGCGGCAAAAATAGTCGACAACCGCCGGGAGGCCGCGCGGATGGCGCGCCGTTGTTTTCAGTCGTTCACCCGGCTCATTGCGGAATCGGTCCTGGCCCACGCCCAGATCACGAAGGACAACTGGCGGGAGTTCGTCACCATCGAGGCGTCCCCGGCGGTGATGGAATTGCTGGAGACGGAGGGGCTTGGAGCAATCGTCGCGAGCGGTCATATCGGAAACTGGGAGGTCGCCGCCCGCGCGGTCTCGATGATCAAACCGGTCAACGTGATCTATCGTCCGCTCGAAAACCCCTACCTTGAGCGGGAGCTGCACGGCGGGCGGGGTGCCGCGCAGCTGCATCACATTTCAAAATACAAGGAAAGCCCGATGCGGTTCATGAAGATCCTGGCGAACGGCGAGATGCTTGCGCTCATGATCGACCAGCACATCAACGAGGTGGGTGAACGCCTGCGGGTGGAGTTCTTCGGTCGCCCGTGCTGGACCACCCGGTCGGTCGCGATGATGCACATGACCATGCGCAAGCCACTGCTGGTCGCGTGCGCCGTCCGGACGGGCAGGATGAAGTTCACCCTCCACGTGACCGGCCCGATCCAGTTTCGACGAACGGGTGATCGCGAGCTCGACGCCCGGGTGCTCACGCAGAACCTGACGAACGAGATCGAGAAGGTCGCCCGTCAACACCCTGACCAGTATTTGTGGGGCCACCGGCGGTGGCAGGATTGACCGTGCCGTTTCTCAGAACGGACGCTTTCGGCTGCCGTATCGGAGCGGGTGTCGTCCGTGAAACCGGCTGCCCAACAGCAAAAACCGTCGCGATTCTTGTGGTCGGTAAGAGGTAATCAGTAATCCGCAGCCGCTCATCACAAATGCAGGCGGTGCGCGTTTTCTTCCGGCTCTTCTCACGTTGTTTTCAAGGAACTCGCGATGCCAATAAACCAAAGTCTAATGGCGCAAAGACCTGCAAGGTCACGCTGACGGGCGTCAACGATGCCGACTACCTGCCGCCGTTCACACTTATCGCGAAGCTCAACAAGCTGATCCTCAAGGTCAATCGTCCGAAGCTGTCGCCCGAGGACATCAAGAAGCTGGAAACCGCCATGCGGAACAACAAGTCCAGCGAGTAACATCTCGTTTCGCTTGTGAAACACGCGGGCCGCTTCCTTATGGGAGCGGCCCGTTTGCTTTGGCGCATGGGAAGGCCGTTTCCGGAATAGCCCCACCGCCGCTCCAACCACAGGGTGCGTTTGAAAGCGTGAGGCTGGATGGCGATGAACGAACGGACATTTCCGTTGCGTTCGCCGGGTAGGGCAGCGTGACTCCGCGCGCGCCGCTGCTTGCCAGACGTGGTTTCGAATGTTCAGCCCCCTGACAAGCAGTTGAGCCGTGACCGCAGCGCCCCCCTGCCTGCCAACGATGTTTTCGGACTTTCTGACTTTGGCGCGCTCTACGAGAACGCGCGTTTGATCTGCTGTCCGCGGGTATACCGCCACCGGTGATCGTCGTTACTACGACGCGTTTCAAAAGGAACTGACGGTGGACCTTACCCGGGACAAGGCGGTTGAACAACTCGAAGCGCTTGGAATCGCAGGGCAGACGCAACTAAATGAGCTGTGGGTTTACGCCGAGCAGGCGTAGGAGATAGTTGAGGTCCCAGCCGGCGTTTTTCTGTTTGCCTTTGATCCCGCGTTTCTTGGTCTTCTCTCCTTTGAGCAGATTGAGGGCGAGG
>JBDNGP010000235.1:0-7786 GCA_041689265.1 Verrucomicrobiota bacterium | reverse complement strand
GGATTGCCGTCGCTCAACAACATGGCGCCCGCAAAAGCACCCGTGAAGAGGCTCACGTAAATGTTGCGGGTGATGAATGCCAGCGTGATCGCCAGCACGCTCGGCCAGATGGAGACCGCCCCGGACACGTTGAACGGCAGCAACAAGAACGTCGCCAGAAACGCCGCGATCGAAATCCATTGTGCCCGTTTGCTCATGTTCGCGGGGATTAAACCGTGCGGGCCCCGGCGTGGCGAGCGCGTTCGACGGGACGGGTTGCAAATCGAATGCTGGACCGAAGCGCCAACGGCGCGGCCTCATACCAGCCCGGGCTGATGCCCCGGGACCTTACGGCGTATCCGACCAGCCCTGTAGGGGCGATTCAAACCGAGACATGAAACGCCCCTACAGGGCTGGCCGGTACACCGAACTCCTCCGGAATGCGCAAAGCCGGACCGGTAACCATTCCGGCAAGCTGCCAAAACCACACTGGAGCGTGTTGGCAATATTGAATGATCCAGCCAGATGGAGCGTGCCGGGATTCGCCGAAGGCTCGCTCGGAGAGCTCACCCCACCTTTCCCGCGTTCGCCCAGATCTCCGACGTTCCATGATTGAAACATCGCGAATCCCGTTCATAGTCATTTCATGAGCTCAGAAGAATTGAATGATCAGGCAAAGGGTGCGCTCTATGGAGCATTCATCGGTGATGCGCTGGCGATGCCGGTCCACTGGTATTACGAGACGGACAAATTGAAGGCTGACTACGGCGAGGTGCTGGATTTCGTGAAGCCAAAGAATCCGCACACCGACAGTTTCATGGACTCCGCCAGCTACACGCCGCCCAACAAGAAGGGCGACATCCTCCACGATCAGGCAAAATGGTGGGGCAGGAAAGGAATCCACTATCACCAGTTTCTGGAAGCCGGTGAGAACACGTTGAACCTCCAGCTTGCCCATCAGGTATGGACAGGCATGCACGAAGACGACGGCTACGACGTCGACCGGCAGCTGAAGCGTTACATCGAATTTTTTGTGACCCCCGGCAGGCATCGCGACACTTACATCGAAGGGTGCCACCAACATTTCTTCGTCGAGTATTCCCAAGGACGGCATCCGATGCATTGTTCGAAGGAAGGCGAAAAACACATCGGCGGACTCGCCGCGCTCGCACCGATTCTGGCATTCTACCACGACAACCCGCAGGCCGGTCGAGTTGCCGCATTGCAACATCTGTACACCACGCATCTCGGTGAACAGATGACGCACGCGGCAAATTTCTTCTGCGAATCTTCAGCCGACCTTTTCGCGGGCAAACCGTTGAATGAAGTGATGCATGATCAGATCGCGAAAAACCCACTGCTCAAGTTT
Source organism: Verrucomicrobiota bacterium (assembly GCA_041689265.1). Classification (GTDB taxonomy): domain Bacteria; phylum Verrucomicrobiota; class Verrucomicrobiia; order Limisphaerales; family RI-55; genus JBDNGP01. The sequence continues at coordinate 6,438 of JBDNGP010000235.1, read as the reverse complement.
CCGCTCAACTCCATGCTCGAACTTGAGGACGAAGTGGTCGTTGGCAAAAATTTCAAAACATCAAGCAACGCGGATCAGGCGATTCCCTGCATCGCCTATCTGGCTTTGAAATATGGTGATCAACCCGAGACGGCCTTGATCAAAAATACAAATCTTGGCGGCGACAACTGCCATCGCGGAGCAGTGCTCGGCGCGCTGCTCGGTGCGGCGCACGGAATGAACGCATGGCCTGAACGATGGGTAAACGGGTTAAAGACTAACTTTGGCTGAACGATCACGTTTCACTAAAACGCAATTGATTCAGAGCCGTTCAAAAGACCTCGCGGCGGACCGGCAGCTCAGCCCTACCTGGCGGAATCGAATCCTGGATTGAAACGACAGGTGTTTTTGTTATCCTGAAAACGGTATGAAGAAAAGAAAGTGGGGAGTGGCGGTCATCGCAATTGTTGTCGTGCTTGCCTGGATATGGCTGGGCAGGAATGAAGATCGCCTTCTGTGGGTTCGTAGCTATGGAGCCAACATGGTGAGGACAGCTCTGTCACCAGAAGGCCGGTTGGTGGTTGTCGCTGCCAATCAGGTTGAAGTGATAGACGGCAATGGAGACGTAGAAACCATTCTGACGCGTCCCACGCAGATCCTTGAGTTTGTTGATCAGCATGACACCGGGTTTCTCATCGCCGACTGGCAAGTCGGCCAGAGCTGGTTGCGCAAGTACACCTGGGAGGGGCAATTGCTGTGGGAACAGACTGTAACCGGCCCCATCCGGCAGATCAAATCTTCGCCGGACGGCCATTTTGCCGGAGTCATCAATGGACGAGAACTGGTGCTGTTTGATCCGAACAGCGCGGTGATCTGGAAAAAATCTGAACCCGGTCGCTCGTACGAGTGCCTACCAAGCCCATGAAGTGAAAGGTCGGGAGCAACACCGTTCGGGAACTATTCAAATAGTGGATCTGGAGGGCAATCACGTGAACGCCGCGCAGTTGATGGACCCGTTCTTTACTACTCACCTCTCAGACTCAGGAACGCTGACGGCCCTGAAGGGAGACAAGGTTTCGCTGTTCGATTCTGAAGCCCGGCATCTTTGGACTGGTCATGCGCACGTTCCCGCCAACAGCAACAGACCAGTGAAAGTTCTCATGCCCGATTTCTCTGTGCACGTCAGTCAGCGAACCAATGTGATCATGGGACAACCCATCGGAACTGTTTCGATGTACGACTCAATGGGGAGCTCTCCTGGAGTTATCCGAGTATCGAGCAGATGCCAATGCGGAGGAGATCGAGCGGATCCGCGGGCGAACGAGAATTGATTTTCAGTTATCCAGATTTCTTTCCGGTAAGCATTGGAAGAGGTCATTCTCCGTTCATTGTTCCCGGTCACACGTGGATTGTGGATCTGAACTCAGACGGCAGCGTGAATTGGAAACAGAAAATCGCCGGTGTGCGCAGATGGGTGTCTGACTCAATGTGGGGGGTTCGGAACTTGAGCAGGCTGGGATTCCGCAGCGGGTTTCTTCCGAACACCCGACCGTTTCGTGACCGCGATGGCGTGGTGTACGTCATTGGGTACAATGGAAAGGACCCTGTGGTTCATGCCTATCGTGGTCGATGAAAAATGCGATCGGAGACTGGTCCGGGTCCGCCAAGTCGTTTAAACCCTATCCGGGTCAATCGAATGATTCATCTCCCAAGAGCGGCTTATTGGGGTCAACGGATTCCAAAACCACAATCAGTAAAGTACAGATTGGACCACCGATCAACGAACCCAGCCACCAACCCGCGCCGCTCCGGCCTTTGGACTGCGCCAGTCCGGCATTGATCAGTGACAACGTAAACCATCCCACCGCGTATTCTCCTGTGTTGTTCATAAATATTTTGGACCGGGTTTTGACCGGGCAACGAAGTCTCGTTCACTTACTTCACTGGTTCGGCTCCGGTCGCGGCGGCTTCCACAATTCTTCAGGTCCACGTTGACGCCATCAATCGCTGCAGAAATATCAGCGCGGCACCGGCGCCTTCCCGGAATGTCCCGCCCGGGCGGAAGCTGGAGACAGCGGAAAAATTTCATGTTCCAGTTTGGCGATCTACGAGGACTCCGTTGCGTCGTTAAAATGCTTTGTGCGACATTTCAAAACCGAAGTTCCAAAGTTATTAGCAGGGCGTTGCTGATGAAGTTGTAGGTGCCGTCGGCGGTTTGGCCCGCGAACTGTGCAGGTTGCGACGATGGCGTGCTACCGGTCACGACTCGATCCGGGCCATAGGCGAATTGATAGGCGATATCAAATCCGAAATGCTCCCCGTCGTAACCGGTGCCGATGCTGAACACGTGTCGGTTGAGATCCTCAGCCACAGGATTGTAGTAGGTGTCCGGAACAGAGTTCTCGCTGTAAACGTATCCGCCGCTCACCTGCCAGCCGTTCTTCAGATACCGCGTCACGCCGAATTCGTACAGCCAGCTCGATTGCCAGCCGAGCTTCACGTCGATGTTCTCCTGAACGGGAAACGGTGGTGCGGTTTCCTGTTTGATGGTGGTGCTTCCAAAGCTGCTCCAGTCGGTGTAATCCGCATTGAACTCCAGATTCCACTTTGGCGTGGGTCGATAGGAAACACCAAAGACAACGGTCAATGGAAACGTGTACTCCGCGCTGGCATCAATCTGAGTGGGTTGAATCACCGGCTGCTGCTCGAAGCCCGTGCTCCCTTCAGCGTTCAGCTGAGTCGTGCTGCGGAAGTTCACACCGAACGACAGTTGTTCCATCGGTTGCCAGAGCATGCCGAGGTTATAACCGACCATGATGCCGTCGCCTTCGAACTCAAAATAATTGGCGAAGGGCACCTGGTTTCGCAGCAGGCCCTGTTCGATATCCATCTTCGCATAGTTCACGGTGACGCCGCCACCGATGGAGAACTTCGGACCCACCTTCCACGCGAGAACCGGGTTCAACGTGATGTAGGTAACCGACCCCTCGATCCCAATCGTTCGGAAGCCGGTGTCCTGCGGCCAGGTAATTTTCCCGCCGAACGGCGAGTAGATTCCAAACCCGAACGTCAGCGGCAATTCCTTCAAGCCATACGTGGCGAAGAACTGCGGGACCGCGGCAAAGTTGTTTTGGAGTTCGTACGTTTTGCCCGCGTTCGGGGCCGTGGCGGGTGGTTGGTAATGAGAATTGTAGTAGGCTCCGTAGATACCTGATCGGGAACGCAGACCGGGCGGGAGCATCGCGATGCCCGCGGGGTTGTAGTAAATCGCCGAAGCATTGTTTGCGGTCGCCACAAACGCCTCGCCGCGAGCGGTGGCAAATGCGTCCTGGCTGACCAGGCGCAAACCGTTCGCCCAAAGCGATCCCGGTATCAATCCAACGATGGCGGCGGACAGGAGCTTCACGATTCTATTCCGCTTCATCATTGATGTTTCAGTCGGAGTCACCAGTTGGGTTGTGCACATCGCAAAGTCGATGGAGATACGGCGCGCGCGGGTCTTGAACAGAGTTGCCAGAAGTCAGCAGGGACGCACCGACCGCGGGCAGACTGCCTGATTCCGGGTTTACTTTTATCGGCGGGGCGTCAGGGTTGCAACGTGAAACGTCTGCTCCAAGCAGTGGTCCGGGTATTGTTGTTCGGATGTTTTGTCCAGAGCGTCCCCGCTGAGTTTACTTCGCTTCATGTTTTTGGAGACGGCGTGACCACCACGACGAATGGTCCTGGTGGGACGTACTATTATGGCAATCGTTTCACCAACGGTCGCGTCTGGGTGGAAGTCCTCGCGGAACGACAAGGATTAGAATTCAACTCCAGCTTCAACTGGTCTTACTTCGGGCACTACAGCCCGAACCTTGTCACAAACGTGACAAAATTCATCGCCCCACCTGACATCAACACGGCCCTGTTCGTGATTTGGATCAACAACGCCGACTTCGTCAGCAACCTCGCCAACTCCAACTTCGCTCCCTATCACAACAGCAATCTCGCGATCTGGACGGACGCCATCAGTCAGTCGGTGAGCAACCAGCAGGAGGCAGTCGAGATTCTCTACGCGAAGGGCGCACGGACAATCATCATGCCGAACGCGGTGGACATCACGAAGGTGCCCTACTACGTCGGCCTCCCGTCCGCCGACAAAGGGTTTCTGAGGGCCCGGGTGGTGGACTTCAACACCGGGTTTTCAAACATGGTCGATCAGGTGATGAACTCCCACCCCGGCACAACGATTCACGTGCCGGATGTTTTCGCATTGTTCGACGATGTCATCGCGCACCCGGACGATTACGGACTGGTGAACGCATTGGACAACGGACGCAGTGTGGATGCACTCAGTGATTTATCGTTGACCGACAAGTCTCTGGATGGCCCGGGTGCGAACTACATTTTCTGGGACTACCTCGACCCCACTGCGAAAGCCCATGCAATCATTGCCGATCTGGCACAGCAACTGATCGCTCCTGCGCGCATCGCCTCGATCGAGCCGCTCGCCGGAAGCAACTGTCTCGAATTGACGAATATCCCAATCGGCCTGAGCGGGTTCGTGGAGGGGTGCGGAGACTTCTCAGGCTGGGCGGTTGAATCGACAATACCCAGCACGAACGCGACCCAGACGATCATGGTTCCGGCGTCCAACCCCAAACAGTTCTACCGGCTTCGCTTCCCTCTCTCGTGGAACTGGCCATAGCATGCAGAGCCGGGTGCCCGCTGGCTGATGAGAGCCAAGGTAAACCAGCCGACCGCGTATTCTCCAGATTTGTTCATGAATTTGTGAAATGTCGCGCATCTCAAAACCGTCGCCGACCCGTGCTGACCGGGCAATGATAGAACCAGATACGTGCCGCAACAAGGCGTCGGACATCCTTGACTGACATGAGGGCGGCATGCCTGCCGTCCGGATTGGGCGGGCGGGACGGGGCGTTTTTTTAAGCGTCCGGCGCTGCGAGGCGTTTCTTCCGCTTCTGAATTTGCCCGCGGGCACCCACTCAGATTCAAGACAAAAAAGCGCCCCGGAAGGGGTGACTCCCGGGGCGCGTGAACAACCAACAGTTAGCGTTTTCCAACTAAGGTCGCAGGACCTCAATTCCGTTCAGCGTCAGATTGTAGTAACCCGACCACCCCAGAGCAGGTTCGAGCTGAATCAACATCGGACCGGAACCGTTTGTGACCGTGAACTCCCTGAAATCCGCCTTGTGCATCTGGCCTCCGGTATACCCCATGATATCGTAATACGGCAGGTCCGGATAGTTTAGCGGGTTCGAGTTGTTGATCCGGATGTGGAACAATTGATCTCCATAGGCCGACCAGCCGTAGAACTCGTTGAAGTGCAGCCTCACTTTTACCGTTTCACCGGGAAGCACATTCTTCAGCGTGTAGGTCAGCCAGCTGGTCGAATAGTAGTTCGCCCTCGCAGATTGATAAACCGCCTGTGGTGCGGGAGTGACGACTCCTGAGGTATTGACGGCGGTTGACGTGGAATTCTGGTAGGCATCTGTCGTGTAGACTATTTTTGAATTCCCAACCCAGCCCATATTATCCGCAAGCCACGGCGTCCGAGGATCTCCCGAACCGTACGGATAGTGAACAGAGCCACCGCAGTTAACCAGTTCAATGGCTTTTGTGCCCGTGGAATTCCGGCTGGTGGGTGAAGCCAGGCTGTTGCCGGCGGTGTCCTTCAACCCCGACGTCGAAACGGTAACCGAACCGGCTACCATTCCACCAGAATTCCATACCAACCGGTAGTCTGACGGAGACAGGCGAATGATTTTGGACGGATTGCTCGCCAACGTACCTTTGCCGCTTCCGCTGATGGTGTAAGAGGTGGGAACATATACGTTTCCGCCCATTGGTTCGCTAAATTTCAAATTGATCGAACGCGTGGTCTGTACACTCGCTGAAGTAAACGACGGAGCAGATGAATCGACCGTGGCTGCGGAGACTGCGGCGGCGGCGTTGAGCCGACCATAGCCGTAGCAGGTGTTTTGGCCGCCGGAATATGCTACCGTCGCGCTGTGAACCTTGTCCGCGCCATTGCGCAAGATATCTCGAACCTGCGTCGCGGTCAGGTTGCCATTTCTCGAAAGGACAAGTGCCGCAACGGATGCTGCCAAAGGTGATGCGAACGAAGTTCCACTTTGCCAAGTGTAATCCTGGCTTCCAGAAAAACCGTTGTAATCGGCCCGGTAGTCCCAGTCAGTGGATGCACCCACCGCAATTGTTGTGGTTAACGAAGCAGGATAACTTATCGTGGGATCGTCATTTCCACCCCAGCCATACTGATCCCAGAGGATGTTGGTAACCCACGTGCTGCCGTTCCACTGTAAGCGTGACACCAAGCTCCCCTGTTCATGAGAGTCGTAGATGCCGTAGCATGGCGTGCTATGAGATCTATGACTGAGTCGGATTCTTCGTCCGCGCCCTCCCTGATCAAGACTGATGCGCTGGGGCGCATGCGCACTT
>JBDNGP010000234.1:0-10558 GCA_041689265.1 Verrucomicrobiota bacterium | reverse complement strand
TCAAGAAACTTGCCCAGCGAAACCGGCGCCGGGAAGAAAACAAAAAACCGGCGCACCAAAAACAAACCATACCTAACAATGACCGCCTCCTCCGTAGCGTAATTATTCGCCTCCTGAGGTCATTGATTCAAAAACGCGCCGTCATGTTTTGGAAATTAGCGATTTACGGGTTTGGGGCAAGTCTTGAGTTTGGCATGGATGCTTTCAGAACCGTGGGGCAGGAATGGCAACGAACGGAATCCGGGAATTCTTCCCGCAGCGGTCCGTCGTGGACGGACGGGGAAATTGTGGACTGCGGTGGCAGAGTGCAACGGCGACACCGCAGTCCACAAGGCGCTCGTGTTTCGGCGGGTTCCTCTGGTTGGCCGTTGTCTTCCTGCCCCTCGTGTTCAAACGCTCCCGTTCGCGATGGGTGCAATCCCGTCGGTCACCCGTGTGCGCCCTTTTCACCGCACCATCAAGACTTCAGCACATCTTCCAGCACGGCGACGCAGCGTTGGTTTTCGGCATCGGCGCCCGTTGCGGGCCGGGACTTCCCGTGCTCCGATCGTAGGACAGGCTTCCAGCCTGTCTCCGCCGATGCCAATGGACTCACCGCTTTCTTGTGACGCGTCAGGCTCTGACGTCAGGAATCAGGCAGATGAATCGGGGAGCGCCGGCCAAGTTAAGAGAACTATCTGGTGCGCAGGGAAGGACCCGGGATGAAGTCGTCGCCGGGCCGCCGCCGCTCCCCATCGCAAATGCATGGATCCGGCTCAGGTTCATTCGGCGACACTGTGGTTGCCCACCCCCGCAACGGGACAGGCTGGAAGCCCGTCCTACGTCGACTGCGAGAATATTCAGCAGGAACTTTTAAACCACGGGCAACGACGGCTTGCCCTTTGCCATCCGATACCGGGATAAAGACCCCCAAATCGTTGGGGTTTTTCAGCGGTTCTCGGGGAACGACCGCGATTTGTGTGGAGCCCAATATAAATCATCAGTTTGGAAACATCCTCTTGCCGCGGCTTGACTGGCGTTGTAAACGTCCGGTCAATTGTCATGGGCAAAGCGTTAATAATAGCTGAGAAACCGTCCGTTGCAGGAGATATTGCTCGGGTCCTTGGGGGCTTTAAGAAGGAAAAAGACTTCTTCGAGAGCGAAGACTACGTCGTCACATCGGCGGTCGGTCATCTCCTGCAGATCACGGAACCTGAGGAATTTGTCGTCAAGCGCGGCAAATGGACCTTCACCAATCTTCCGGTGATCCCGGACCATTTTGATCTCAAGCCGATCGAGAAAACCGAGTCGCGGTTGAAACTCGTCGTCAAGCTGATCAAGCGCAAGGACATCGACGTGATCGTGAACGCCTGCGACGCCGGTCGCGAGGGGGAGCTGATCTTCCGCTACATTTTAAAGCACTCCAATTCGACGAAGCCCACCAAGCGGCTCTGGCTGCAATCGATGACTCCGGCCGCGATTCGCGACGGATTCACTGCGTTGCGCGACGGCGAGAAACTGCAACCGCTGGCCGACGCCGCCGTGTGCCGTTCGGAATCCGACTGGCTGGTCGGCATCAACGGCACCCGCGCGATGACCGCGTTCAACTCGAAGTCCGGCGGGTTTTACCTGACCACGGTCGGCCGGGTGCAGACGCCCACTCTGGCGATCATCGTCGAGCGCGAGAACGCGATCCGCAAATTCAAGTCGCGCGATTATTTTGAGCTTCACGGCACCTTCGGCTGTCAGGCGGGAGAATACGTCGGACGCTGGTTCGACGAGGATTTCAAGCGGTCGAAGGAAAAGGGAGCGGACGCCGAACTGCGACCGGAACGCATCTGGGAAAAATCACTCGCCGACCAGATCAAGGCGAAGTGCCTCGGCAAACCGGGCATCGTCACCGAGGAAAGCAAGCCGAGCACGTCGGTGTCGCCGCTGCTCTATGATCTGACCAGTTTGCAACGGGAGGCGAACGGGCGGTTTGGTTTCTCGGCGTCGTCCACGCTGAAAATCGCGCAGTCACTTTACGAACGTCACAAGGTGCTGACGTATCCACGAACCGACGCCCGCGCACTGCCGGAGGATTATCCGGACACAGTCAAGAAGACGATGGACGTGCTCAAGGGCGCTTCCGAATACCGGCCGTTCGCGACGGCGGTTCTCAGCAACGGCTGGGTGCGACCGAACAAACGCATTTTTAACAACGCGAAGATCTCGGATCACTTTGCGATCATTCCCACGAACCAGCTTCCCAAAAAGCTGAACGAGAACGAGCAGCGGATTTACGACCTGGTCGTGAAGCGGTTCCTTGCGATTTTTCATCCACCCGCGGAATTCAAAATCACCACCCGCATCACCCGCGTTGAGGACGAAGCCTTCAAGACGGACGGCAAGGTGCTGGTCAATCCCGGCTGGCTCGCCGTTTACGGAAAGGGCGGTTCGACCGACGAAGACGCTTCACTGGTCGCCGTGCTGCCGGACGAAAAGGTCGACACGAAGGACATTGAGCTCAAGGAACTCGAAACCAAACCACCGGCGCGCTACAGCGAAGCCACGTTGCTCGGCGCAATGGAAGGCGCGGGCAAGCTCGTGGAAGACGAGGAACTGCGCGAGGCGATGAGCGAAAAAGGGCTCGGTACTCCGGCCACCCGCGCGTCGATCATCGAAGGATTGGTGTACGAGAAATACATCTACCGCACGGGCCGCGAACTGAATGCGAGCGCGAAGGGCGTTTCGTTGATCCGGCTGTTGCACGGTTTGAGCATCGAGGAACTGTGTTCCCCCGAGCTGACCGGAAACTGGGAATACAAGCTCAAGCAGATCGAGCAGAACCAGATGTCGGCGGAGGAGTTCATGCGCGAGATCGGCGAGATGACCCGTCGCATGGTTGCCGCAGCGAAGGCATATGATGGCGACACGGTGCCCGGGGATTTCGGCCAGCTCAAGACGCCCTGCCCCAAATGCAGCGGCCTGATCAAGGAGACCTACAAATCGTTCAAGTGCAGCAAATGCGAATTCTCGCTGTGGAAAATTGTGGCGGGTCGCGAGTTTGAAATCCCGGAGGTTGAAGAGCTCATCACCAAGCGCGTCATCGGTCCGCTGGACGGATTCCGCAGCAAGATGGGACGGCCGTTCTCGGCGATGATCAAGATGAACGACGAGCTCAAGGCGGAGTTTGACTTTGGCAACGACGACAAGGACGGCTCCTCCGAGGCGGTTGATTTCACGGGCAAGGAACCGCTCGGGCATTGTCCAAAATGCCAGGCAACCGTGTTCGAGAACGGCATGAACTACATCTGCGAAAAGGCGGTCGGCCCCGACAAGAGCTGCGATTTCCGATCCGGCCTGACAATTCTCCAGCAACGGATCGAGCCAGAGCAGATGAAAAAACTGCTCACGGAAAAGAAGACCAATCTGCTCACGAAGTTCATTTCAAAACGCAACGGTCGCGCGTTCAAAGCGCACCTCGTTCTCGCAGCGGACGGCAAGGTCAGATTTGAATTCGAGAAACGTGACCCCTCGAAAAAGCGCGGCTCCAAATCGACGGAGCCGGAGGAGAAGGTTGACTTCACCGGACAGGAAGCGCTCGGCGTCTGCCCGAAGTGTGAGGGCAAAGTGTTTCAGTCGAAGACCGATTATCTTTGCGAGAATTTGCAGCGCGAGACCAAGCCCTGCAAGTTCAAGGTCGGCAAGACGATCCTCGAACAGCCGGTGGATGAAGTGCAGGTCAAGAAACTCCTGACGGATCGCAAATCGGATCTGCTCACGAAATTCGTCTCGCGCTATGGCAAGTCGTTCTCCGCTCATTTGAAGATGACCGACAAGGGCAAGGTTGAGTTTGAGTTCCCGGACGCGGAAGAAGAATAGAAACGGACGGCTCCGGCAGGTGATTGTGCTGATGGCGCGAAATGAAACAGGACTTCTCCGACGAGAAATGCGATGCGTTCTTGAACCATCTCGAAACGGATGGGGATGCATCGAATTACACCCGGCGAAACTACAGCCACGCGCTTCAGGTGTTTTCCCGGTGGCATCGCGAAGAACGAAAATCCGCGCCGCCGTGGCTGACGTTGGAGCGCGATGATTTCCGGGCCTACCTCCGCTTTCTCGGTCGCAAAAATCTTGGCCGCGCAGCCATTCAACTCCGCTTCTCCGCGTTGAGATCGTTCTACCGGTTTCTGGTCCGGCGTGGTGAGTTGGAGTCATCGCCCGTCAGAAACATCAGCCTTCCCAAACTCGCCCGGCGATTGCCAAAATTCCTGACCGTCGATCAGATGTTGGATCTGCTGAAGGCGCCGTTGAAACCGCTGGAAGAACAGAAGGAAAAGCGTGCGGGCCGACCTGTGTCTGCCGAATCCTGTTATCGCGATGTAGCGATTCTCGAGACGATTTATTCGTGCGGACTGCGGATCAGCGAGCTGTGTGCCCTGAAGGTGGAGGACGTCGACCGGAGTGAACTGCTGGTGCGCGTGATGGGCAAGGGCCGGAAGGAACGGCAGGTGCCGATTGGTGAACCCGCGCTCAAGGCGATTGAAAATTACTGGCAGCTGCTCCCGAATCAACCGGGCGCTGAAGACCCCGTTTTCCAGGCAACAAGTTCCGACGGCCGGGCGCTGAAACCGCGCATCATTCAACAGCGGTTGAAGAACCATCTCAAAACGGCCGGGCTCGATCCGGACCTCACGCCCCACAAACTGCGGCACAGTTACGCGACCCATCTTCTGAACGCCGGCGCGGATTTGCGGAGCGTTCAGGAACTGCTCGGGCACGCGCATCTCGCTACGACACAGATTTATACCCACGTCACGACGGACCGTCTGAAGAAGGTCTACGACGACGCGCATCCGCGGGCGTAGCCGACATCATTTTTTCTCAACCACGAATGCATATGAATGGACACCAATAACGAGATTGGTAGTTCCGCCCGCAACAGCCGGGCGAGTTCTTCGTGTGAACTCGTGTCCATCGTTGGTTTCCGTCCAGGGGTCCCGGCATGATCAGGAACATCGCTCAAAATCGTGGACGACTGGTGCTGCTTGCGGTGGTCGTTCTAGTGACGTTGTTCGCGGGGCTGAATCCGAAGGCATACAACTTTCACAACAACGTGAAATGGGCGTCGGAGGGAAACGGAATCGAGTTCGGGATTTACGGGACGGCCTGCACGCAGCCGTTCATTTCAAGGGAGCTGGCGGGACAGTTCACGCGCGAAGGTTTCACATTGGAGCTGGCGTTGAACGGTCTTGAAAACCATCAGGCGGAGTTTGCGTTCATCATCCAGTTTTACGCGGGTGACGGTCAAACACAGCTGGTGCTGGGAAAGTGGTCGGATCAACTGATCATGATGAATGGGGACGACTACTCGCACCGACGGCGCACTCCACGAATCACATTCAAGCTTCCTCAACCTGTGGCGGGTGACCATCTCCTGACGGTCTCGTCAGGGCCCGGCGGGACCCGGTTTTATTTCGATGGGCGACTGATCGATGAGAAGCCGGATCTCGTTTTACAGATTCCGGGTTCGCCGCAGACTGGCAGGCTTGTTTTGGGGAACTCGGCGTATGGAATCAACCCTTGGAAGGGCATCGTTCGCGGCGGGGCGTTCAGCAGCGGCTTGGTTGATGGCGAGAACGTAATGGAGCGCTACGAGAGCTGGAAGAGCGCCGCGAGTTTCCCGATCACCGGGGTGGCGAACGTGGTCGCGCTCTACGATTTCTCCGAGAAGACAGGTGGGATGGCCCGCGATCATTCGGCCCGTCGGAACGATCTCCATTTCCGCGACAGCAATGTCATCGTGGAGAAGCAGTTCTTCGAAACCCCGTTTCAACAGGTTGAATTCAACCGGAGCTTCGTCAGTGACGTGGTGGTGAACCTGTTCGGATTCCTCCCGTTCGGGCTCGCGCTGTCATTCGCGCTTCACGGGTTTGGAATTGGCGGGATGCGGAACGTCGGCGGCGTGACCGTCGCGGCGGCGACATTCAGTTTCGGAATCGAGTTTGTCCAGGCGTGGATGCCGTCGCGAAATTCCTCGGGGCTGGATCTTGCGTTGAACGTTGTCGGCGGGTTTCTTGGCGCGTTGTTCGCGTCTTCCTGTGTGGCAACTTCAGGAATCCTGTTTTCACCACGGTGGCGCGCAGGTCACAGAGCGGGGAAGTGATCAGAGGGCAGTGAATCAGTGATCCTTTTCCTTATTTCCTTATTCGTCCAGTTTGGAGAACCAGTTTCAGTCCTGCAGGAAGGCGACGAGGTCGCGGAGTTGTTCGGGGGTCAGTCCGGCTTCCAGTCCTTCGGGCATGAGCGACGTGCCGGTGGATTCAAAGCGTTGTATCTGATCACGGTTGATGGTGGTCCGGATGCCCTGCGCCTGGAGCAGGGTGATGGCGTCCGGTGTCTCCGCGGTCAAGATTCCCGTATGGAGTTCGCCGTCCTTGGTTTCCACGGAGACGCTCACGTAGTTTGGGTTGATCGCCATGTTCGGATCGAGAATGTTCGAGATGAGATCTTCGACGCTGCGATGCGACACGCCGGTCAAATTGGGGCCGACTTCATTTCCCAGTTCCCTGACCTTGTGACATTGCGCGCAGGCGGTTTTGAAAACTTCTTTACCGCCGGCCGCGTCGCCGTCCTTTGGAAGTCTGGTCAGCCATTCCTCCACCTTCGCCTGGCGGTTGCCGTATTCGCCGTCGCTGAGGAATTTTCCGGCGCGTTCCTGTATGTCGGCGGCGCTCCAGCGTAGCAGACGACGCCGGTCTTCGAGATCGAGATTCAGTTCACCGACCTGGATCCGCCCGTCCTCGATCGCCACGAGCAACGGGTCGTGATAGTCGCGCTTGCCCACGAGCAGCAACGTCACCGGACGTTTGAGCGAGGGATGAATGGTGCGCCAGCGGTCGAGCAAGCCGTTCGCGATTTTCGTGTCCGTGGGGCGGCGCAGAACTTCGAGGGCGGCGCGCTGGATCTCGGAAGTTTCGCCGCCGTTGAAGCAGGCGAGCAGCACCGGGGTCGATGCGGAGAGATCGCTGATCGCCAGCAGTTGGATCGCCTCGACACGAGCGACCTCTGATCGACGACGGTCCGCGACGGTCCCGACGGCTTCTTTGATCGCCTTCTGCCGGCTCGCCGAGGCGGGTTGTCCCAGTTGCGTTTGGAGGGGCCAGACCGCGCGCCGGACCGCAGGCGTGCTGTCGATGGTCAATGATTCGAGGGTGGTGGTGATTGCGGTCGCATCCGGTTTTTCGGTGCGCCGTGCGAGCCCGGAATTCAATCCGTCGAGGACGGCAAGTTTCAGCGGTTCATCCAAGGAGGGCGTCGCGAGGTTCCGGAAAAGCTTGTTGAGTTCGGCTGTGGACGACTCGGTCAAACGGCTGCCGGCCAGGTCAGCAAGTTCGTTTAAAACGGTGGCTGCAAACGACGCAATCAGAAAGGAACGGTCAGTGATCAGCCGGTTGAGCAAATCGACTTCGCCGCCGGGCAGCGCGGAGAGGGCCGCCACGCGGGACCAACGGAATCCACCGTCCGTTTTTAACGTGTGGAGCACCGCTTCCCCGATCAAGGCGGCGTCCGAATCCCCGATGAACTGGAGGGCGATGAATCGAACGCGCGGAGTCGTGCCGTTGACGGCGAGCCGCTGCACCTGATCGCGAATCGACGGGCTGTCGGTCGTGAAGCCCGCGGCCAGTTGCAACGCGTTTTCCTGCACCCCCGGATCGGCGTCCTCGAGCGCGGCCAGCAAGACGGAGTCGCCCAGTTCGCCGATTCCGGCGAGCGCCCACAGCGCGTGCAGGCGGGCGACCGGATTTGCGTGATTTCTCACGACCTGCTGCAGCGCCCCGGAGGCGATCAGGTGGTTCTGCTCCACGATCAGGCGCTGTGCGGTCATGCGCCGCCACTGGTTGGGGCCGGCCAGTTCCTCGACCAGTTCGTTGGGCGTCATGCGGTCGAGTGGAGATTGATTCTGGCGGACGCCCGCGATGGGAAGGATGCGGTAGATGCGGCCCTTGGTATCCCCGGCGCGGATGTCCATCTGCTCCAGCATTTTTTTGGGAATGTAGTCCGGGTGCTCGATGACATCGCGGTGCATGTCCATAAGATAGAGCGCGCCGTCGGGGCCGAGCTCCAGTCCGGTCGGGCGAAACGCGGGGTCGGTGCTGGCGAGGAATTCTTTCGTCTGTTCGGCAGGCGCACGGCTGGCGCGAAGGATTGGACCGTCGACTATGAGGACGTCGCGGTGAACGAGATTGCCCACCACGTCGCCGACGGTCGCGCTGCCCGCGAGATCACCGGGATAGGCCTGATGACCGATGAATCCCACCCCTCCGCCCGACGTAAAATATCCGGCCTGTTCCGGATGATTCGGCCGCGTCTGCGCTTTGCTGATGGGGTAGATGCGCGCCATTTCCCCGTGATCGGAAATGTTTTCGGTTCCTTCAACGGGCGGCAGGCCGGGGTTTCGCTGAAGCGGCTTTGTTTCGAGGATGCGCATCTGCATGTGATTGACGTTATGCGGAGTGAAACTCCGGCCCCATTCGTCGAACACGAGTCCGAAGCCGCCTCCGGTCGAAAAGGTCGTTTCAATTTCGCCGGTGTCGGGGCGCAGCCGAAAATCCAGATCACCGAGCCGCAGTCCCTCTCCGCGTTTTCGCGTGGCGGTGATGAAGCCGCCCGGCCCGCCGTTGACGCCGTGCAGCCAGTTGTCCAGTCCCCAACGCAGACCGGACATGTTGCCGTCGGTGACGTATCGGACAAACCCCATGTAGAGCACCTCGCGCACATCGGCCCTGCCGTCGCCGTCGGTGTCCTCGAGATAAATGATTTCCGGCGGCGCGGCGACGATCACGCCGTTTCGGTGGGGTGCGATCGAGGTGGGAAAACTCAGATTCTCGGCGAACAGCGTGCTGCGGTCCGCGCGACCGTCGTGGTCGGTGTCTTCGAGCAGGCGCACGGTTCCGCCCGGTTTGTTTTCCGGCGGGATGCCGTAAGGGTAATCCCGCATCTCGACCACATACATTCGTTCGGCGGCGTCGAAACAGAGCGCGACGGGATCAATGACGTCCGGTTCCCTGGCGAACAGGCTGATCTCGAGGTCGGGGTGTGTCTCGATGGGGGAGGGAAGCTCGTCCGCCCGGGTGAGCCCCCAGCTCAGTCCGATCAACAGTGCAAATAGTCCGGCATGCATCGCGATATCCTGAATGGACCGCCGTGGATTCGCAACGTTCTGTTGACACGTTCTGTTGACGACAAACTGTCCGTCGGCCGCGTGTCGATGGTCGCTTTTTTCCGGTCAGGCTAAAGCTGTTCCTTGATTCGATCCATCGCCTGCCGGTCCTTGCGGCTGGGTTTGCCTTTGGAAACGAGGCTGATCGGCCGGAGACTCGCGTTCGTCTTGCGCTCGAGTTCTTCCTTGGGCGTCAGGTCGTCGAGGAAATCCGTCGCCACTTTTCCTGCAACGCGTTTGTCGATCAGACCGGTGACTTTCACCGTGCGGGTATGATGTCCCGTGTAGGCGGTGATGGTCTCGCCGACGCGGACCGCGTGCGCAGGTTTCACCGACTTGCCTTCGATCTTCACGTGGCCCGCCTTGCATGCATCGGTTGCAAGCCCCCGCGTCTTGTACACACGGACGGCCCACAACCATTTGTCAATTCGCACCGAGGTCGACATTTGAAATAACCGGCTTCCGGTATTTAGATCGAAAAGCGGCCCTCTGTTCGAGCAGATTTTGAACAACAATTGCCGCGCGGGACGTTGTTGTCGGCGTTGGTCCGAGCATTCAATCGTCGGCTGGAAACCGGCAGATCTTCGGGAGCACGTAGACCGCCCAGGTCAGCACCCCAGCGATCCAGCAGGCGGCGGCATAATTGTAGTGGGTGATCATGATGTGCGGCATGAAATCGGCGACGGTGCCGAAATACATTCTGCGCCATGACCGTCAAGCAGATCAGCGTCGAGGAATTCCAGCAGCACTGTGCCGAGGAGCTGCAGCAAGTGACTGCAGGGACGACGAGCCTCCAGTTGACCGACCACGGCAAGGTGGTGGCCGTGATTGATCCGGCAACCGAAATCGTGACGAGTGGATCCATCGCCGGCGTCAAGGACTCCAAACCGCTTCCTCAACCTGCCCGGGATTATTATCTCAATGATTCCTCCAAGCCCCCCACTCTGGCCGAATGGATGGGTTCGGGAAAGGGACTCATGTCGGAGGCGGACATCCGAAGCTTTGACGAACCGACTTTCTCGCCGGAAGACTGGGAGGAACACCCGGCCAATCGCGATGCGGAATGACTTTTCTGCTCGATACCAATGCATGGCTGCGGCTCTACCACGAGCCTCATTTGGTTTCCCCCGAAGTCCGGCAGCGACTGGATTCAGAGCCGGCTCTCGCTCTCTCCCCTTTCAGCATTATTGAACTGGCACAGAAGCAGGCACATCCTCGAAAACGAATCACGCTCGGACAACCGCTTCACAAATGGCTGATCCGGGCGATGCCGCCAGCGCGTATCCACCTGCTGCCCATCACTCCGGAAATCGCTCTGCGGGCCTACGGTTTCGTCGCTTTCCATGGAGACCCCGCCGACCGGATCAT
>JBDNGP010000233.1:0-4593 GCA_041689265.1 Verrucomicrobiota bacterium | reverse complement strand
TAAAAGAGTCGCCCATTGGCGGGAACGGTCTCAATCGCGTTGGAGTCCTTCCCCTTGGCCGTTGGCTGCGTGGTTCATGCGTGGAACTTTATTGAGTCCCGGCATCTCCACACGTTTGCATCGCATCGAGATTCATCCCCGGAAAGCCGCAGCCGGGCTGCTGGCCCGAGGGTTGGGAGAAGGACTCACGGTTCTCCTCCGTGTCGGGCATCGACACGCCCGTGCCGTCCACGACGCGGACAGGTCGCCCCTTCCAGAGGGCTGAAGCAGAGGAGGCCATCAACTTATCGGCCAGTTTTTGATGGGCGACCTGCAGGGTCTTCACCGGCAACCGCCGCCGTGCCTGACAATAGGCGCCGGACCCGCTCCCCGGTGCGGTTCGGGAATGCTGGGCATACCAGGCCTGCACCTTGCGCACCACCTCGCG
Organism: Verrucomicrobiota bacterium; assembly: GCA_041689265.1. Lineage (GTDB taxonomy): Bacteria > Verrucomicrobiota > Verrucomicrobiia > Limisphaerales > RI-55 > JBDNGP01. The sequence goes on along the minus strand of JBDNGP010000233.1, from coordinate 4,166 downwards.
ACACGCGCTCCCGGCTGTTGGGGCCCGAGTCAGCCGAAGCAAACAAATCCCGGGGGAGCCACGAACCGAAGAGCTCACACAACCGGCTCAAGGAATGACGCTGCAACTGCTTGATCTCCTCCTGCAACCGGTCCCGCTCGGACCGCCGTCGACGCCCGCAAAGTTGAGAGGAAATACCGGGCAGAAACGGAGCAGGATTACGCATGCCCCATGATGAAGAAATACGCCGGGCTTGTACATTTTTTAATCAATAAATCCTCACTTCTCTGCCTTATCTAAGTGCCATTCGGGAGCGACCCCTTTACGATTGCGACGACTTGCCGTCAACTTGGCAAGCGTCTGGTTTTGGCGCGGCGCGATTGAAGTGCATTCAATTCCGCTGGGCCGGCAAACGGATTGTAAAGGTGGCTCCCTTCCCTTCGTTGCTGGTGGCGTCGATCGTGCCGCCGTGGGCTTCGACGATCGCGCGACTGATGGTGAGACCCAAACCGGTACCCCCGCCGCCGCCCTGCCGGGATTTGTCCGCGCGATAGAATCGCTCGAACAGGTGCGGGAGATCTTCCGGCGCGATTCCGGGGCCGGTATCAGCGACGACAAGCACGACCCAATCCCCCTCCTGTCCCGTCGTCACACGTATGTGCTCGCCAGCTTTGTTATGGTGGACCGCGTTGGTAACGAGATTGGTGACAACCTGGGCGAGGCGGCCGGCGTCGCCCAGGCATGGAGCCGGTTTGAGATCGGTGTTGAGCTGAATGGTTTTTTCCTCTGACAGCGGGCGAATCGCCTGCAGGCATTCTTCAGCGATGGGAGCCAGATCGCAGTGTTCACGGAGCAACGAAGCTTCCGCGGCGTCAAGGCGGGCCAGTTCCAGCAGTGAATCGGTGAGGCGGCGCATTCTTTGGGCGGCGCGCTGACAAGCTTCAAGAGCTTCGCGATATTCGTCCGCTCCGCGATCGCGGGCGAGTGTGGTCTGAGCTTGCGATAGAATCACGGCGACAGGTGTGCGGAGTTCGTGTGAGGCGTCGGCGGTGAATTGGCGTTGGCGCTCGAAGGAGGATTCGAGCCGGGCGAAAGTCGAGTTTAGGACCGCCGCCAGCTGGCCGAGTTCGTTGTCGGTATCGTCGGTATTGATGCGGTGAGAGAGGTCGCCGGTCGCAATCTTTGTGGCAGTTGCGCTGATGTCCTTGATCGAGCGGATGGCGCGCGTGGCCACCCACCAACCGCCGACAAGTCCCAACATCAGCACGCCGCTTCCCAGGCCAGAAAGCCACAGGGCAAGTTCACGCAGGTCGGCAAGTTCGGGCGCAATGGAACGGCCAACGAGCAGGCACTCGCCGGGGCGGGTGAATTCGTACAGCTCGCGCGTCGTGCCACGCATCCGGGTCGTCGGGAGCGGCGTCCTGCCGCTGGCCCTTTCCGGCATCGGGACATCCTCGGGAGCGGTTCCGGAGCGACTCAATACGTTTCCATCGCGTGTCCAGACGACGTAGTAAAATGCATTGGTCCCGCCTTCGAATAGCCCAACGCGATTGGAGCCGATTTGGAATTCGCGTGGTGGGCGCTGGAGACCTTCAAAGCCATCGGGCGGTGGCGGACCTCGTCGTTCTCCGTCGCCCGGTCCCGCGGATCCTCGGGGATCTCGTGGACGAACTGGTCCACCGGGTGGCGGACGACGTAGGGCTTCCAGCACCGGGCCGAGGCGCTGTTGCAGTTCCTGATCCACTCGCCGCAGTTCATTCCCCCGTTGGAGCCTGTGCGCGGTGAATCCAAACCCGGCCAGCACGGCGAGGAGGATCAGCCCGTGCCAGAGTTGCAACCGCCAGCGGATGGAGTTGAAAATCATGCCCGTGCCTCGATGCAATAGCCGTGACCCCGGCGCGTGGTGATGAACTCGTGTCCGAGCTTCTTGCGCAAATTGGAGACGTGAACGTCGAGCAAGTTCGAAAGCGTGCTGTCGTCTTCGTCAAAGAGATGTTCGTAGAGCGCGGTGCGCGTGACCACTTCGCCCTGATGGAGCATCAGGTATTCAAGGAGTGTGTACTCCCGGGCGGTCAACTCAACAGGCTTCCCGTCGCGGGTCACAGTGCGCGCCGTGGTGTCGAGTGACACCTCGCCAATATCCAGGCGGTTGGTCGTCTGGCCCGTAGTGCGGCGGATGAGGGCGCGCAGGCGAGCGTGCAATTCGTCCAGGTCGAACGGTTTCACCAGATAATCATCCGCGCCAGCGTCGAGACCGCGGACCCGGTCCCGATGCGTGTCGCGGGCGGTGAGCATCAAGACGGGTGTCTTGCGCGTTTTGCGCAGGTGGCTGAGGACCTGCCAGCCGTCAAGCTTGGGCAGCATCACATCCAGCACGATGGCGTCGTAGGCAACGGACTCCGCGTTGAACAGGCCGTCCTCGCCGTTGGCCGCCGTATCGACCGCGTAGCCCTCGTCGCGCAAGGCCATCGACAGGCTGCGCAGCAGGTCGGGTTCGTCTTCGATGACCAGGATTCTCATACCGTCACGGGGCGAAGCGTAGGCCACTCAACCTTAAGATGGGATGAAGAAATTTTCTTCTGCCCTCGGCGCGTTTCTTTTGCCACTTCACGTTCCCTTAAGGTGGGCAGGCGTAACCTGCGCCGATGAATACGACGAATCTCATTCGGTTCCTCCTTCTGCGAATGGTCCTCGCGGCAACGCGCTCAGACTCCGATTTCAACGCCACGCCCGCGATTGCGGGTCGGCAACTCTTTCTGCGCTCCAACCGGAATCTCTACTGCATCGAGGCGATGCAGTCGGCGGGTGCAGGGAAATCCCAATAACACAAAACAAGACACATCATGAAAATAAAACTCATCCTGCTCACGCTGGCACTCGGCGCTTCGCCCTGCCTGCTCACGGCGCAAGACGGCAATCCACCTCCCGGACGCGAAGGCGGTCCTCGCGGTCCCGGTGGTCCCGGTGGTGAACGCGGTGGTCCGGGCGGCATGCGGATGCCCAATCCCATCATCGAAGCGCTCGACCTGAACAAGGACGGCACCATCGATGCCGACGAGATCGCCAAGGCCAGCGTGTCCTTGAAGAAACTCGACAAGAACGGCGACGGCAAATTGACCGCCGACGAATTCCGTCCTCAGCGTCCGGGCGGGCCTGGCGGAGTTGAACGGGGTGGGCCTCGTGGACAAAGCGGAGGAGAGGGGAATCGTCCGCAACGTCCGAAGTCTGAGTGATGCCACGGCACTGGCCTGCTTGATCGGCGCCGGAAGAGAATGCGCGCAGAGCGCCTCCTTCCGGCGTCCGGATTTTCGGCGGCCCACCAAGGCGTGCGATGTGGTATGATTGCCCGTTCATTCATGGCAAAACCATCTGGCGCCCTGGTCAACAGGGTGCCACTGGCGAGGCGTTTGCCGGCCGGCCGATGAAATTTTTTTAACAGAAAAACCTGCTTCACGTTCTCTTAAGGTTCCCGCTGTTAAGGTATCGCTATGTTAAATCCACCCCTGAACGTCGGAAGTCCCCTCGCCATGCGTTTGCTCGTCGCCCTGACTGGAGCGCTCATCACCGCCTCGACTGCGGTGGCCGCTGACGCGCGCCTCGATTCGTGGTTCACCGAACACACCGGTCAGTACGCCCGATCTTACCTCACTGATGCGGACCGGATCTCCGGCAATGCCGTGAGCACCTGGAGTCGCGGTGCCATCAGCCAGGCGCTGCCGGCTTACTGCGGCGTGTACGAAATCTCCTCGTCCGCCGGCTGGGTTTACCTGCGCACCACCGGCCTCGGCAGTCACACCATGGGGCCGTGGTACGGCAACGCCGCGCATTCGCAGTTGTTCATGAACGTGCCCAAGAGCAGTGCCACGCTCTACCGCATCCCGCGCACGCCGACGGTTCCCGCGTCCAAGACGCTCACGGGCCTCGGCCCGATCGGTCTCTTTGTCGATGGCGTCATCATGTTCGACAGCCGCGATGCCTTCTCCGTCTCGGCCGCGAGCGGGACGGAGGCGAATCCGGGGCTCGGCATCTGGAACCGGGACGCCTTTGTGAATGAAGGCGTCACCTTCGATCCCGCCAACGCCCACCAACCCGGCAGCGGCCAGTATCATTACCATGCCAACGCGATCGCTCTTCGCGCGCTGCTTGGCGACAATGTGAACTACGATCCGGTGACAAAACTCTACCGC
>JBDNGP010000232.1:0-7754 GCA_041689265.1 Verrucomicrobiota bacterium | reverse complement strand
TTCTCCGCCTTGCAAAAAGGCGGCTTTGAGTATTTCGTGGTTGCTGGTGTTGGTTGGTTTTTTTGGTTTTGTCACCACCACGCTCTCGCGTGGTTGAACCAACCACCACCTCAAATTTTTAACGACTCAGGGGACACTTCCGTTGAGAGAACAATTGCCGAAGAGAAGACGAAGGCCGTCCGCAGTTCGGAACCGACACCGAACCCGCTTCCGCAACCTTCAGAAACCGAGCATCGGAACCACCAGCACAACGGAAACTCACGACCACGATTTAGCGGTGACGACTACCATGAGAACGATGCAGAACGGCGGAATGAAATGATGGATCTGAAAATCACCAACCGCGCCAAAGACATGTTCATCGAACAACTCAAACAAGAACGCGAATCGTTCGCTGCCGAGCGCCAGGACTACGTGGAGAAGCTGACTTCATTCACCCGCCGAGTCGGGCAGCTTGAGACGGAGTTGCGGTTACTCGGACAACCGGCACTTCCAAACGAAAGAGAAAAAATCGAAAGTCGTCATGTGGGGTGATTGTTGAGAGTCGCTGGATCACCTACCTGATTGCAGCTAGGAATCGCTGATTAAATCCATTCAGCAATTGGAATCATGACAAAACGCCTGATAATCAAGTGGCAAAAAATGCAAGACCACCTTTATTCAGCGCTTCCTTAGGCGCGTACCGGTTTTATTCCGCCTTCTTTTCCGTACCGCTTTTCATCCGGCATTTACAACTTTAACAAATCGCTTGTCAGGCACCATTGCGCCGCCTACTCTTTTCAAAAGCAATAGCTTTAGAAAGTTGGAAGCGCGCAGACGGAATCGAATCAAAGGGCCGGCGCGCGACCCTGAGCCAACTGAAATGACGTGAGCCCGAGTGCAGGAAACGAAAGAGAATCTATGGCCGACATTGCAAATAAATACGCGGAAAGCGTGTCCGGAAAGTTTTGCGTCGATGAGCAGTGCATTGACTGTGACCTGTCCGGGAAACCGCACCCGCTAATCTCCCGCAGAGCGTCAAAGCAAATTCCTATCAGTTGAATCGATTCCAACCCCTGACCAAACGAGACCATTATGCTTATCAGCAAAAAAATGAACGACGCGATCAATGAACAGATCGGCAATGAATTCGGCGCGTCGTTGCAATACGTCGCGATCGCAGCTCACTTCGCCGCGGAAGGTTTGACGGAACTGGCAGCTCACTTCTACCGTCAGGCCGAAGAGGAGCGCGATCACGCCATGCGCTTTGTCAAATATGTCGTGGACGCCGGCGGCCGGGTCGAAATCCCCGCCATCCCCGCGCCCAAGTGCAATTTCAAAAGCGTGGAGGAAGCCGTCCAACTGTCGCTCGACGGGGAAAAAACCGTGACCGAGCAGATCAACGCGCTGGTCGAACTCGCGATCAAGTCGTCCGATCATATCACTCAGAATTCTCTTTCCTGGTTCATTCGGGAACAGCTTGAGGAAGTTTCCAGCATGGAAAATCTGCTGAAAACGGTCCACCGTGCCGGCGAAACCAACTTGCTTTATGTTGAGGAACATCTGGCCCGCCAGCGCGACCACAAGGCTGCTGCTGCTGCGGCAGAATAAAAGTCGGGTTGCGAGCTTGAGAGAAATCGGAGCGGAACGGTTTCGTGGAGAGTTTCCACGGTCGTTTTCGGGACGAGTGTTGGAACCGGGAGCAACTGTGGATCCTAACCGAAGCGCGGGTAGTGATCGCAGATTACCGGCGCGAATACAAACAACGACGGCCGCACCGGCGGCTGGGCTACCTGAGCCCAGCGCGGTTCGCGGCGCAATCAAGTTCCGTCCCTGGTCCCGATGCAACGCACATGAACCCAGACATCTCATTACCAGCGGCCGCTAATCTCGACTTCGTGGAGCCGCTTTACGCCGAGTATTTGCGGAATCCCTCCTCCATGCCGGCGGAGTGGCGGGCTTACTTCGCGGCGTTGGATACTCGCGAGCCGTCCACCAAGGAGTTCAGGCTTGGCCCTTCGTTTCGGCGCCGGAGCATTTTTAATCCTGTGGGCGCGGCGCCGCCGACTGCGCGGTTCGCGGAGGCGCAGATGGTTTTGTTGCAACACCGAGTGGATCGTCTCATTCGGGCCTACCGCGTGCGCGGACACCTCCAGGCGAAAGTTAATCCGCTCGGCCAGACCGCCCGCGAGGTGCCGGAACTGGACCCGCAATACTACGGGTTCAGCGAAGCCGATATGGACAAGCTGTTTGTCTGCGAGACGATGTGCCCGGAAGGCTGGCTCACGCTGCGCGCGCTCATCAGCCGACTGCGCGAGGTTTACTGCGGGTCGATCTACTGTCAATATCTGCACATCAACAACGGGAAGATGCGGCACTGGGTACAGGCGCGCATCGAAGGCCGCACCTATTGGGAGCCGGTATCGCGCGCGATGCAACTGCGCATTCTTACCCGGCTCACGGATGCGGTCGTGTTCGAGCAGTTCGTGCGCAAGAAGTTTGTCGGCGCAAAAAGCTTTTCGCTCGAAGGCAGCGAAAGCCTCATTCCGCTGCTCGACCTCGCCATCGAACGCGCCTGCCAGCACGGCGTCCACGAAATTGTTCTCGGCATGGCGCACCGGGGCCGCCTGAACGTACTGGCCAACATCATCGGCAAAAGCCCGAAGCAAATCTTCCGCGAGTTCGAGGACCGCGACCCTGACCTTTACCGGGGCGGCGGCGATGTAAAATATCATCTCGGTTACAGCAGCGACTACCAGACTGCCGCCGGCGGCCTCGTTCACCTGTCGCTTTGCTTCAACCCCAGCCACCTAGAATTCGTCAACCCTGTCGTGCTGGGCCGCGTCCGCGCGAAACAGGATCGCGCGGGTGATGAAGACGGCACCCAGGTCATGAGCCTGCTGATCCACGGCGACGCTGCGTTCAGCGGCGAGGGCATCGTGCAGGAAACGCTCAACCTCAGTCGCCTGCCGGGCTACCGCGTCGGCGGCACCGTGCATGTCCTCATCAACAACCAGCTTGGCTTCACCACGTCGCCCTCCGAGGGCCGCTCCACGATGTATGCAACCAGCGTGGCCAAAATGTTGTCGGCGCCGATCCTGCACGTGAACGGCGAGGACCCCGAAGCCGTGGCCCGCTGCATCCAGTTGGCGATGGATTTTCGCCTCACGTTCAAGCAGGACGTGGTCATTGACATGCATTGCTACCGGCGGCTCGGCCACAGCGAAGGCGACGAGCCGTCGTTCACGCAGCCGCTGCTTTACGCGAAGATCGAGCAGCGAAAACCGGTCCGCGACGGCTACTTGGAACACCTGCTTGAGCTCGGCGAAGTCACGCGCGAAGAAGCCGACCAGATCGCGCAGCAGCAGCAAGAGGTGCTCGAACAAGATCTCAGTGACGCGCGTGGCACCGAAAAGGCCATCCTGCCAGACAGCTTCGATGGATTCTGGAAAGGCTACTGCGGCGGACCTGAGCCAGGAGACGACGATCCCGAAACCGGCCTCCCGCCAGAGCAACTCGCGACGTTACTGGAAGAACTCGGCCGTGTCCCCCAAGACTTCAATCTGCATCCCAAGCTCGAGCGCTTCATGGAACAGCGCCGCCGCATGGCCCGTGGTGAACAACCACTGGACTGGGCTGCGGCCGAAGCGCTCGCGCTGGCGAGTCTCGCTGCCGCGGGGCACCGCATCCGATTCTCCGGCCAGGACAGCGGGCGCGGCACGTTCAGCCAGCGCCACGCGGTCCTGCACGATGTTCAGACCGGTCTGACCCACACCCCGCTCCAACACGTCGCCGAGAACCAGGGGCCGGTTGACCTATTTAACAGCCCGCTTTCGGAGGCCGGGGTGCTCGGCTTCGAATACGGCTACAGCCTTGATTGCCCCGACGGCCTCGTCGTGTGGGAGGCGCAGTTCGGCGACTTCGTCAATGCCGCGCAGGTGATCCTCGATCAATTCATCACCAGCGGCGAAGACAAGTGGCGTCGTCTGAGCGGATTGGTCCTCCTGCTGCCGCACGCTTTCGAAGGCAGCGGCCCCGAACACTCGAGCGCGCGCCTGGAGCGCTTCCTGACTCAGGCGGCGGAAGACAACATTCAAATCGTGGTGCCCACGACGCCCGCGCAGTATTTTCATGTGCTGCGCCGGCAGAGGCGCCGCCAGTGGCGCAAGCCGCTGGTCGTCTTGACGCCCAAAAGCCTGTTGCGCGATGCGCGCGCGGTGTCATCTCTGGACGAGTGCGCGCAGGGCCGGTTCCAGCGGGTGATTCCTGACCCGCGCGGCCTTTCGCTCAAAGCGGCGAACCGCGTGTTGCTGTGCAGCGGCAAGATTTACTACGACCTGGAGACCGAACGCGCGAAGCTGGGCCGCGACGACGTGGCGATCATTCGACTTGAGCAGCTCTACCCATTTCCGCGGGCCGAACTCGAGACTTTCCTGGCCGACTGCCGCGACGGCACCAACGTCATCTGGGTGCAAGAGGAACCGGAGAACATGGGCGCGTGGCGCTACCTCCGCGTGATCGCCAGCATGTCGTTCCTGGGCCGCCTGCCGTTTACCGGCATCTGCCGACCGGCCTCCGCCAGCCCGGCCACTGGCTCTCACGCTGCGCATCTCATCGAACAGGAACAATTACTCAAACGCGCGTTCCTCAAGGAGCAACCTGAATCGCGTCTGCACACCGAAACCGTCCCTGGCATCAAGCAACTGACAACTCACCTATGAACAGCGCGACCGTCGAACTCAAAGTGCCTTCGGTGGGCGAATCCGTCACCGAAGTCGAAATTGCCGAATGGCTGAAAAACGAAGGCGACCCAGTGCGCAAAGACGAGAGCGTGCTCGTGCTCGAAACCGACAAGGCAACGGTGGAAGTGCCGTCGCCGGTCAACGGCCGATTGGCGAAAGCGCTGAAGAAAAAGGGCGACCGCGTCCAGGTCGGTGAGGTGCTCGGTGAGATCGAAGCTGGCGAATTCGCTGCGCCCGCCACCCAAGCCGAGGAAGAAAAGAAACCAACCGCCGCGTCCGCGACAAAGCCAAGCGAAGCGCGCGTCATGCCCGTCCCGGCTCCACCGACGGCTGAGAAAAGCACCGCGGTCAAAACCGTTCCGTCCAAGAGTGCCGACACTCGCTTTATGACAGAAGAGGTTCAACCCGCCGTCGAACTCGCCCAAGCGCCAGAGCCCGAACCGTCAGCTCCAGCGTCTTCGCCGGTCGAATCGGATCGTGCCGAAGAAGTCGTGCCCATGAGCTTGTTGCGCCGGAAGATCGCCGAGCGCCTCGTCGCCGCCCAACACAACGCCGCCCTGCTCACCACCTTCAACGAGATCGACATGTCCGTCGTCATGGCGTTGCGCAAAGACAACCAGGAGCGATTCCACGAGCGCTACCAGATCAAGCTGGGCTTCATGTCGTTCTTCGTCAAAGCGACCGTGGAGGCGCTCCAGGAGGTTCCGCGACTCAACGCCGAGATCTGCGGCAGCAATATCGTTTATCGCAACTACCATGACATCGCGATCGCCATCGGCGGCGGTCGTGGGCTGGTGGTTCCCGTGCTCCGCCATGCCGGGCGAATGAGCTTCGCCGAGATCGAGCAAGGCATCGCCGATTTCGCCCGGCGCGTGAAGGAGAACAAAATCAAACCGGACGAACTGCAAGGCGGCACGTTCACCATCACCAATGGAGGCATCTATGGCTCCCTGCTCTCCACACCGCTCGTCAACCCGCCCCAAAGCGGCGTGCTCGGCATGCACGCCATCCAGGAGCGGCCCGTCGCCGTCGCCGGTCAGGTGGTCATTCGCCCCATGATGTATGTGGCGCTGACCTACGATCATCGCCTCGTCGATGGCCGCGAAGCCGTCCAATTCCTCCGACGCGTCAAGGAACTCATCGAAAGCCCCGTGCGGATGCTGATCGAGACATGAGCTTATGAACAAAACACCAGACCGATAGGGTTCACCGACCAACGACAAAACAAAGGACTTATGAAAAATAAAACTTCACCCTTGGAAATCCGTATTCACGGAGTTGGCGGCACGGTCGAAACATTCATCCAGCCGGACGCCGCGCTCGCCGACCGCATCTTCAAAGGCGTCCGACCCGCCCGCTTGTTCGCTGCGGACAAAGTCGTGATTGCGGGCACGTATTCGCTGACGGCCTTCGTGCCAGCCAGGCTCACACGAATTGATTTCATCGCGGAGGGAGTCGCCTGCTGGGAATTCCCGGCGGGCATATCGGACATGATCGAACTGTCAGAAGAGGAGTTTCGCGAGCAGGCCCACCGCGGTGACCCGGAACATTCGGAGAAGCGGGACCATCCGCGAGTCTCGGGCGACTTGCACGTTGGGTTCTTGGAGATTGAAATGGTCGGTGGCCAACAGGTGTTTTTGGGACTGGAGAGCCTCGTCGAATTGCCGGCCGAACGACTGAAGCGAGTCACCTTTCTGCTTTCGGCGCCGAGTCTTCACTTCCGGTTGCGGCAAGGAGGCATCGGGGTTCTTAACCTCGGCAATCTGGCGCGATTTACGGCTTATCCGGGGCCATCGCAAGCCCCCGCCGATGCCTGGCCCGCCCATCACAAAAAAGGATTAACGACCTGAAAATCGCCCTTGCCTCAGACCATGCCGGCTTTGCTTACAAAGAGAGAATCAAGAGCTACCTCGCGGAGTCGGGGCATGAAGTTCGCGATTTCGGCACCACGAGTGAAACACCCGTGGACTATCCGGATTTCATCCGGCCCGCAGCAGAGGCGGTGGCGCGAGGAGAATGTGAACGGGGCATCGTCCTCGGTGGTTCAGGAAACGGTGAAGCCATGGTGGCCAACAAAGTTCCCGGCATTCGCTGCGCCCTCGGTTGGAATGAGCAGACGGCGAAATGGTCGCGTTTGCACAACGACGCCAACCTGCTGGCCTTGGGACAGCGTACAATGGACGAGGCTACAGCACTTCTCATCGTGCGCGTTTGGCTGGAGACGCCGTTTGAAGGCGGTCGTCACGGGCAGCGCATCCAGCAAATCGAACCATGAAAAGATGGTTGGAAAAACAATGAATCCCACAATTGAAAAATCTCTCACACTGCCCGGAAGAATTCTTCTGCGCCTGCTGAGAGAAATAATCCTATGGACCAGTCGCTAACAAAAGCCCGGACGCGCACCGAGTCAGACAAGGAGATGTCCGGCTGGGCGAGTCTGTTGGCGCGCAACATCGAGCGCCTGAAGCAGGCCCAGGACGGCCTTTACGATTTGGCCATCGGCGGCACCGGAAAGGCAGAAAGTGTCAGTCCTATAAAATACATATTTTGTAGTCTAAGCCAAAATTCTCCGTTCAAAATGACCCGCGCAGGCGCGGTAGCGAGACGAATAAACCAACCCCCCACTCTCCCAACCTCCGTTCCGAACCTTCCGCCCAAAAACCGCCCCAACCCCCAAAAGCGATTTCCTAGCAAAAAAGGTGCAAGGAACCGTTTTGTATTTATCCCTTGGCTGGTTAGAATCTGAGAAAAATTAAGTGAATAGTATGAGTGATATATCAAAAGAAGAATCAATAAAAGGTGCCTTCATGGGTGCAATCGTTGCAGATGCGCTGTGCCTGGGAAGTCATTACGAGTATGATGCTCAAAAAATCCATAAGGCCTATGGGAATGAGCCGATTGAAAAATTTATGTCACCAGGTGAAATGATGGGAGGGCAAACTCATGGGATTGGATGGGGAGAGAGAAACTATCATCCCGGTAAAAAAGCAGGGGGAACCACCGACTACGGTGATTACAATATCGTTGTTTTGG
>JBDNGP010000231.1:0-3661 GCA_041689265.1 Verrucomicrobiota bacterium | reverse complement strand
TCGTTGCACGGAATCCAACATCAAGAAAACGATGGCCCGTGCCATCAGCCACTTGAATGCCCGCTCCAAAGACCACGCGATTCGGCTGTGGCTGGAGGCAGTGCGACGTGTCCAAAAGGACACCTTCCCTCCAACGGGTAGGTCAGATACAAATTACACCAAACCATGAAGGCGACTGACAACACGCACGCAGACGGGAACTGCCCGAGAGCCTTGACCACAGAGCGTCGGTCGAGTCGCGAAACTCGCAACTTGGGCATCGCGGCCAGCCATGTGCGTCCGAAACTGCGAGAATGTGTCAGTCCCAGGGCAGTGTTGCTGAGTTGTCAATCATCAGACCCTTTACTAATTTGAATCGTGGAAAACGCCTGAGAATCAGGCTAAGAATCATGACCATCTTAACTCAGTGCTTCTCTATTTCATTGTGAATAATTCATTTTTTCTCCCGTTGGCCTCGTGTAGTTTGCGAAGTGTAAAACGCGCTACGCTTCTGTTTGTCTTTTTCCTTGCTGCGTTTGTTGGGCTCTTCCGGACAGATGGTCAGGAATATGAAGTAGAAGGTAGCTTGACCCTTAGTTTAGCGGTGGGTGCAGCGGCGAAGTTGCACGCATTTCCAGCTATGAGTTATTCAGTGAAGGTCGATGGGTGCGCGTCTCAAATAACCATTGTAGACACGACGGTGAAAAATACGCTGATGACGCAGCATTCGGTGTTTGATGGGGTGACACGAATGCAGTGGATGGGTGAATTAGGTGACGTCGCCCAAGGGGTTAATCTGACCGAGGAAGCGGTGCCTTACTACGCGCCGTATCCTCATATTCCTGTCGTTTGGATGGCGACGGCATCAGGATGTTTCTTTGAAGGGAAGAACGTTACCACTATGGTTGCCCCGTACGATACCGAGGTAATGGACCGTCGACCTATACCGGTAATGTTAGAATTCGATAGCGCTTCAAAAATACCGTCACGCTGGACATATTTGGACGACGCTGGAAATACGAATGCTGTTTTCACTGTTTCGAGCTATTCAAAAATACAGGGCTACGCGGTCCCTAAAGAATATACCCTCCGAGTTTATTCAAGGGCTGCTGAAGGCCGTTTGCAGAGCGTGCTTCTTCAATGTGATGGGACGAATAGTATTAAACCCCTTTCATCAAACCTGACCCTTCGGCCTGTGATGAGCGACGCGACACTTAATCTCGATTTTCGATTCGTGAGCGTCGGCAGTAAACGGATGACGCCGTTTCTCTATCCGACCAATCGATTGCTTGCTAAGGACGAAGTTCGCAATATTGAGGGGTTTGATCAATATGCGCGCGTGGAGCAGGCTACCATGAATTTGACTGGGACGGAACTCATCGACAGCAATGCCAAACCAAGTCCCAAAAAAAAGATAATTTTTTGGGGGCTGCTTCTGGTTTCCGGGGCGGTAGCTACAATTTTTGCGCTCAAGCGTAAAAGCAAAAACTAAACGACTAAAAAAAGGTCATTCATGATAACAAAAAAACTAGCTATAATAGTGAAGTCTTTGTCCGGAACCTCGATATCAGTGATTACGTGTATTCTATTGTTGGGGGCTACAATTCCTTTATATGCGGCGGGAAACTGTCCTTGGGAAGCGGGCGTGTTGGAAAGAGAAGAAGAAGCTTGCCCGTTGTCCTGTACAAGAACGAAGTGGACTTATAGCGGCTTCGCATGCGCCGTTGAATGTTCACAGATGTACTTTGCGCCTACGGCCACTTACTGCTCAACTTCCTATTCCGTAAATGTTTTGAAAACGGTTCAGAAATTTCATTGTGATGGGGTAGTTTATAATCCAGGCCCGGCGAATTGTGACTGGTTGTCTCCCTACGATGGTTTGCCAGACGAAGAGGTCATTTTGAATCAGCCTCTTATTGTGACTGTTGACTGCTGAACTGACTAGTGGGCACATCCATTAACTAACTCACCGTGAAATCGAACGCTGTAAAACAAGGGCTTTATCAAAGTTCTTCCTCCGGGATTGGGGTTAATGGATGTGCCCTAGTGCCTAATTTTGAGCGCAAGTTTTGTTTGAGCGTGGCGATTACCTTAACAGTGGTCGCCTTTGCGAAATTGTGGAGTATTAGCGGGGACTCTAGATTGTTGGTCGAGTATGATCCTATATTGGGGATGAGGTTTGACGATTTGATGTTGATGGCCGCGGTCATGGAGCTATGCATCGCAGCGATCTGCGCTTTTAGATCTACAAAGAGCGGTTTAATCTCAGTGGTTTGGCTGTCAACGGTGATTCTTTGCTACCGCGTAGGGCTTTGGTGGATAGGCTGGCAGAAGCCCTGTAGTTGTCTGGGCAACCTGACGGACGCGTTGCACATCTCCCCGCAACTGGCGGACAATGTGATGAAAGGGCTGCTCGCGTTCATGTTCGTTGGCAGCGTATCCCTGCTGTTCATGCAGTGGCGCGAGTCACGCAGCCGGCAAGTCGGTGGTGGGGACGCGGTGCCATCCAGCAGTGATGAAGGTGTTTCCTCGATCTAAATATTTCTGTTCTATCGCCTTCACGCTGATCGAGCTGCTGGTGGTGATCGGGATCATCGGGATTTTGTCGGCGTTACTGCTGGGGGCGGTGAGCCGGTCCAAGGGCACGGCACAGAAGGCGGCGTGCCTGAGCAACCACCGCCAGCTTGTGCTGGGCTGGCAAATGTACACGGATGATCATCAGGGCAAGCTCGTCATCAACGTGGATGACGGGGACGGCCTGCCCTTCACGAACTGGGTGGCCGGGCAGTTGCGCAATCCGTTGGAAGGCGGGAACGCCGGTCTGTTGGTAGACAAGAACCGTTCGCTGCTCGCGCGTTACGTGCCCGATCCGAAGGTTTACAAATGTCCGTCGGACAAATCGGGTTACGTGCGCAGCGTTTCCATGAACAACCGGATGAACCCGGTCCGCCCGACGCCGGGCACGTTTCCGTTGGTGCTCGGCGGTTACGGAACCAATTACATGATCTACCGGCGCACGTCCGATCTGCACAATCCGTCCAAGCTTTTCATCATCACGGACGAGCGCGGAGACAGCATCAACGAGGCGAACTTCGCGGTGGACCTGAGCAACACGGGCGACTTCAACGGACAGGGAACGCCCACGCCGTACTGGTGGATGGACACCCCGGGCACGTATCACAACAACGGCGTGGCGCTCTCCTTTGGCGACGGACATGTGGAGCATCACAAGTGGCTGGAGAACACCACGCTCGGCCCGATCGGCATCACCGGCCCGCGTCACACGAGCGACACGGACCGCGACATTGCCTGGCTGCAGGAGCGGACGGCGGAGCGAAAGTAGGACAGTGATCAGTGAATCAGTCCCGACAATCGCGACCCCAAGCCAGCTCCTGACTCCCAAATTCTAACTTCCAGTTCAAGTTTCCGTCCCAAAACTTTTTTCAACAATCTGCGGTTTCTACCCCTTTTGGGGGGATGGACAACCCGGAGAAGCATGATAAAAACGAACTCATCAATTCAATCGAAGCGAAGACCAAGGGAATATCATGAACACCAACTACCGGGAGAGAAATGGAGCCCGGCGGGTGATGCTCGTGGATGACGATTGCGCGGTGCGGCTGTCCGTGCGGCAAATATTTGTGCGTGACGATCACTTCGCGGTGGTGTCGGAACATGCGCG
>JBDNGP010000230.1:0-8616 GCA_041689265.1 Verrucomicrobiota bacterium | reverse complement strand
GCTGGCTGGGCCCTTACCGCCGACTCAACCGCGACTACGAGCGGCAGGCCCAGTCCGGCGAGACCTTCGTCCTTCTCGCCATGATCCGTCTCATGCTGGCACGCCTTGGAAGGCTTTGAATCCATTTTTTAAAAAGGCTCTCAGACATTTGCAAAGGTCTTCGGCGATCTTCATCGAGCGACAGGGCGTTGATTCAACCGATTATGCTTCGGAAAGGTTTTGGCCAACCGTATGAGTTGTCCCACTTTTCGGATTTTTTCTTCGAAGGATTGCCGGTCCAATTTCTGTCGCATCTCGGCTTTCATGTTTTTGGCAGGGGCTCACTAATTGCCATGTCGGATGATTACCAGATTCACGCCTTCGCGTGAATTTCCGGGCCCTTTTCCGCGAACTCTTTCAACTTGGCATCTGTGCCTTGCTTGATCGCTTCGTCTTCGCTCAGGCCTTGTTCGGCGGCGTATTGGCGGACGTCCTCGGTGATTTTCCTATCAAAGTCAGAATTGGTTTGGCAGCGGTTCACCATAGAGTCGTTCAAATAGTTGACGTTTACGTTCTGGTTCCGGCAGATCTCCCGGCAGCGAAGCCAGCACCATGCGTCGGGCGGCCTCGAACATTTCCACGCCTATGCGGAACCGCTCCGGTCCGGTCTTGGCCATCAAACGCGCGCGCACCATCTCGGCAATTTCGGGTGTTGTGTCGGTCATGGCTTGCCTTCCTGCCAGAGCTTATGGAGGCCCAGCTCGTTCGTCCAACGTTCGATGTAGGCTGTGTCACTGCCGGTGTCCGTCAGGTTCTTCACGGCGCGCAGCTGAAGTTCTGAATGTGAGTCTTTTGCCCAAAACAGTTTTGAAATGATCAGGTCCTTTTTGCTCACGATCCAGGTGGAAAAATCTTCGATGGCGATGCAGCTGGCAGCTCTCAAATTCAGCTCGTTGGGAGGGAGTGTTCTTGCGAACGATGCAGTCGACTTATGACGCTCTCCTCGTGAATGAGGTTGAACATGGATTCGTTCGCGATGGAACTGCTCACGGCCTCGACAGAAACATAATAATCCGGAGCGAAGAGCTTGACGATGCCATTGGCATCTTTTGGGGCGAGTGCGGCCACAACATCAATGCCACGGGTCATGCGCGGCTGTGCGTAGTAGTTCATTGCCATCGATCCGGTGAGCATGAAAGCAAGGCTGCCCCGTTCCAGCCGGGCTGAAACGTCACGGACAATGTCGAGTTCGTTTTGCATCCGCTACGCTATTGGATTTTGAGATGGCGGAATTCGCCCGATTGAATACTGGAAACTGCTTCGAGGATTAGCGTAGCCGCTGCTTGAATCTGACGCAGATCGTTGGTGGAGAATTCCAGAATTGGAATGAGTCGGCCAGTAAGATTCTGTTGGTAGCGAATACTCTGATCTGACGTGATAAACAACTCGAACTCGCTTTCGGCCAATCTGATCAGTTCTCCGTTTTTGATACCACCCCAACCTCGCTTTTGAGCGGTGGTGCAATCATGATCGATCAGCAGTTTATGCGTCGGCTAGGGGACACACTCATCCAACAATATTTTCATCCCGGAGCAAGCAACGCCGATTCGGATCGCTCTAAAAGCTTACACGCCATATCCCGGGTCACGGAAGGAAAGCACTCCAGAAACTCCTCCAGCGTGTAGTCTCTTTCAAGGTATTCAAAAAGAGTTTTCACTGGAACCCGTGTTCCCTTGAAAACGGGCGTTCCACCGAGGATATCTGTGTCACCGGTGATGAGATCGTTCGCATTCATAACGGTAGTCTAGCATGCTACGCCTTGGCGTAAACCTCCGCTCCTTTTTCCACGAACTCCTTGGACTTGGCTTCCATCCCCTGCTTGAGCGCTTCGTCTTCGGCGATGCCTTGTTCGGCGGCGTATTTGCGGACGTCTTCGGTGATCTTCATGGAGCAGAAGTTCGGGCCGCACATGGAACAGAAGTGCGCGGTCTTGGCGCCGTCCTGCGGAAGCGTTTCGTCGTGATACTCGCGGGCGGTCTCGGGGTCGAGCCCGAGGTTGAACTGGTCTTCCCAACGGAATTCAAAGCGGGCCTTGCTCAGTGCGTTGTCGCGGTATTGCGCGCCGGGATGGCCCTTCGCCAGATCGGCGGCGTGCGCGGCAATCTTGTAGGTGATGACCCCTTCTTTCACGTCCGCTTTGTTCGGCAAACCAAGGTGTTCCTTCGGCGTGACGTAGCAAAGCATCGCGCAGCCATACCAGCCAATCATCGCGGCTCCGATGCCGCTGGTGATGTGATCGTAGCCGGGCGCAATGTCGGTGGTGAGCGGGCCGAGTGTGTAGAACGGCGCTTCGTGACACCACTCGAGTTGTTTGGCCATGTTCTCCTCGATCATGTGCATCGGGACGTGACCGGGGCCTTCATTCATCACTTGAACGCCTTTGGCCCACGCGCGTTTGGTGAGTTCGCCCTGGACTTCGAGTTCGCCGAACTGTGCCTGGTCATTGGCGTCGGCAAGAGAACCAGGCCGGAGTCCATCGCCGATCGAGAACGAGACGTCGTAGGCGGCCATGATGTCGCAGATATCGTCCCAGTGCGTGTAGAGGAAACTTTCCTGGTGATGCGAGAGACACCACTTGGCCATGATCGATCCGCCGCGACTCACAATGCCCGTCATGCGATGGGCAGTCATTGGAACAAAGCGCAGCAAGACGCCGGCGTGAATCGTGAAGTAATCAACACCTTGCTCTGCCTGTTCAATGAGCGTGTCGCGGAAGATTTCCCAGGTGAGATCCTCGGCCTTGCCGTTCACTTTCTCGAGCGCTTGGTAAATTGGAACGGTGCCAATGGGGACGGGTGAGTTGCGGAGAATCCATTCGCGAGTGGCGTGAATGTTCTTGCCGGTCGAAAGATCCATCACGGTGTCCGCGCCCCATTTGGTAGACCAGCGCATTTTTTCGACCTCTTCTTCGATCGAGGACGCGACGGCGCTGTTACCGATATTCGCATTGATCTTCACGAGGAAGTTGCGGCCGATGATCATCGGCTCGAGTTCCGGGTGATTGATGTTCGATGGAATGATCGCGCGACCGGAAGCGACCTCTTCACGGACAAATTCTGGCGTGATCTCTTTTGGGATGCGCTGCGGGAAACGTTTGAAGATGCTAGGTGAGTAATCAGTTTTCAGTGGGTCCGTGTTCAGGGAGAGCTGTGCGCTGCCAGCGTGCTGCTTATTGAGATCATCGCGGTGGATGTCGTCTTTCTGATCTGAAATCTGAAAACTTAAATCTGCCAGCTCCTGCCGTTTCATGTTTTCGCGGATGGCGATGAATTCCATCTCGGGCGTGACGACACCCTGTTTGGCATACCAGAGCTGTGTGACCGGGTGGCCTTTGCTGGCGCGCATCGGCCGTCGACGTTCGCCTTTCAGTCCGGGGAATTCCACAAGCCGGTTGCGCTCGGCTTTGCTGGCGTATTCCGCGTGTTTGCCGGAGAGGTAACCGTTGTCCTGCGGTTGCACCTCGCGTCCGTCGTATTCCTTGACATCGCCACGTTTCAAAATCCAATCACGTCGCAGTGCCGGCAGGCCTTCCTCGGAACTGCCTTTGAAATCTGGATCGCCCCAAGGACCCGAGCAGTCGTACACGCGCACCGACGCATTCTCCTCGACGGCACCATCCACGCGGTTCGTCGGGCTCTGCGAGATCTCGCGCATGGGCACGCGGATCTCCTTGTGCAGGGTACCTTCGACGTAGACGCGCGATGAATTAGGTAACTGGTCGGTGCTGTGAGATTCGAGGTCTTTGGGGTCTGCGATCATAATAAAGTGAGTTCAGTTGGTTGTGCGCACCGGGAAGTCAAAAACTGGAAGGGAGCCGATAATCGGCCGCCACACTGGTGGCCTCCCTACGCCAGTATCAACTGGATCAGGTTCGACGGGTCATTTGCTGCGGCAAAACTCTCAGTCCAAAGGACTCCCCGGGTGAGACGGAGCATAGGCGGACGAGGAGGGGAGTCAAGCGGGGTACGTCGAACGAGTGCGTTTGAATCCGTGGGGCAAGAAGAAAGCCTCGCCGCGTGGAAAGGTGGGGCGAGACTCTCCGAGCGAGCCTTCGGGGGCTTGGCGGCAACCGCCAATTCGCCGCAGCCATTGATTTCTAAACACTTCGCTCTTCGAAGAGATCTTGTTACGAATTGACGGGCACGGGCATTCGTGAGCGTCTCGTGCGCCCGCAGGTTCGCCCGGAGGGCTCTCTCCACCATGCCCCACGTTTTCAAACGCACCGACGTCGAACCACCAGACCACGCGAGTTAACAAACACCAGCAGAATTCAATCTCGCGCACTTGTCTTCACGAAATTCTTTTGGAAAGCTCCGCGCATATGCCCACTGTCTCCATCATACAGAGTGCTCCGGGACCCGAGACCGTGATCGATGGGAAGGTGTATCTGTATTTTGGTGGAACCAGTTATCTTGGGCTCGCAGGACTTCCGGAAATCATCGAAGCCGGATGCGAGGCTCTGCGAAAATACGGGGTCCATTCGGCGACATCCCGTTCCCGCATCGGCACCAATCCACCGGTAATCGCGGTAGAGCAGCGCGCGGCAGAATTTTTCGGAACGGAGGACGCGTTTTATTTCAGCAGCGGTTATTCCTCCAATCACATCATGGTTTCCGCTCTTGCACAGGACGCCGACGCGGTGGTGGTGGATGAAGCGGCACACTATTGCGTCATCGAAGCGTCACAGCTGGCCGGCCGGCCCGTGAAAAATTTTCGCCATCGGGATGTCACCGACCTGGCCGTTCAGGTCAAAGGCCTCCGAAGTCCGTTGGTGATGATCGACGGCGTGAGCGCTTCCACCGGACAGCTAGCGCCTTTGCGGGAATACCTGGAAGTGCTGCGAGCTTGCGACAATGCGTCGCTGCTCCTCGACGATGCGCACGCAATTGGCGTGTTGGGAGCAAACGGTCGCGGCTCTCTGGATGAACCCGAACTTTGGGAGACTGTCAACACCGACAAGCCTTTCCAAGGCGTTCGCCTTTACGTTTGTGGAACCCTGGCAAAAGCAATTGGCGGATTCGGCGGCGTCATCCCCGGCACCAACGATTTTGTTGCGCGCGTACGATCGGCGTCCCACTACTTTGACGGAGCGAGTGCGCCGGCGTCTGCGGTTGCCGGGTCCACTGCCCGCGCGTTGGAAATCGTCATGCGTGAACCGGGACTGCGAGAACGTCTCCGGGCAAACACGCTGGAACTGCGCGATCAATTGAAATCGATCGGACTGGTCGTGCCGAATGGTGCCACCGCGCATTTCGGAGTTGGAATCGGCAGTGCCGAAAACATGATTCGAATTCACGAGACGCTAAAATCGAGAAACATCATGCTCCCGTATATCGGAGCTTATGCCGGCGTTCCTAAAGAGGGACTGTTCCGCTTCGCCGTGTTTGCCAGCCACACAGAATCTCAAATCGCCCGACTCGTCACCGAACTTCGATCCGTCCTATGAGAAACCTCCTCTTCCTTGCGATCGTCATCACGAGTTGTGCGATTCAGTCGCGCGCCGCCGACTATGGATTAGTTTTTCCGAAACTGGAGTTCGTCATTGAACAGGAGATGCGAGAGTGGAATATCACCGGCGTCTCGGTCGCGCTGGTCGATGATCAGGAAATCATTTATTCAAAGGGATTCGGCGATGCGAAACGGGATTCCATTTTTCGCGCGGGCAGCATTTCGAAACTGTTCAACGCGCTCGCCGTCATGCAACAGGTCGAAGCGGGAAATCTCGATCTCGATGAACCCATCCCGGTCGAACAGTTGCCGATCAACCCCTTTCCCGATAATCCTTCGGTCACGTTGCGCCACATTCTCTCGCATCGAAGCGGGCTTCAACGTGAAGCGCCGGTGGGAGGTTATCTGGACGAATCACAACCGGGAATACGGGCTTCCGTCGAAAGCATCAAAGCGTCGGGATTGGTCACCAGGCCGGGTGAGAAGACGCGTTACTCCAACATCGCTCCGTCGGTTGCCGGTCATCTCGTGGAGCAGGCGGCGGGAAAATCGTTTGAAGAATACCAAGCCGAGAAACTTCTGAAACCCCTCGGGATGACGAATTCCTCGTGGACAATCGCAGCCACCCCGAAGGATAGAATCATCGTTTCGCACATGCGCGTTGCGAACGGCAAGGGCGGCTGGACCCGCCGTGAAGCACCGTTGTTCGATCTCGGCACCATCCCTGCCGGAAACTTGTTCACGACGGCGGACGATCTGGCGCGCTTCGCCTCTGCCTTGATCAATGGTGGCAACGCTCTGGTCACGCCTGAGTCGCTGCATCTGATGTGGACCCCGCAGTTTACGGACGGCGACACCGGATTTGGACTGGGGTTTGTGATGGGTAAATTCAACGACCGCAAAACAATCGGTCATAGTGGGGCGGTCTACGGTCATAGCACCTCGTTCATCGTGCTGCCGAATGAGAAACTCGCGGTGATCATTCTGGGAAACGAGGATATCGCGAACGGGAGAATTCATCGCATCCAGAAAGTGGCGCTTTCACTTCTTCTCAACGCGAAGTTTGGCGAGGAAATGCCGTCGGCACCCGAGCCGTTCGCGATCGGGGATCTTTCGCCGTTTGCCGGAGAATTCGAATCGCAAAGCTATTGGGCGAAACTTGAAGTGGTGGATGGAAATTTGGTTGGCGACATCTCGGGGCAGCCCACGCGCTTTACTCCGTCCGGTCAACTGACGTTCAAGGCGGACAGCCGGATCAATGATGCTGCCAACGTACGATTTGAAAAAGACAAGGTCGGTTTGGTCACCGGTTTTGAACTGGGCGGGCAGCGGTTTATTCGCGTCCCGAAGAATCCGACTCCACTGCCGAAGGAATGGCGGAGTGTTCTTGGTAGCTACGGTTTAGATTTCGTTCCGATCGCCATCACCGAACGCGACGGGCATCTCTACGCCATGACGGAAAACATGGTCGACTACCGGTTGACTCCGGTGAACAGAAACGTCTGCTCTTTGCCACCGGGCATGTATGTCGATGAGGAGGTTGTCTTTCTTCCGGATGACGACGGGACGATTCGATTCATCGACTTTGCCAACATGATTTTCAAACGGCGCGACTGATCAATTCACATGGAACTTATCTTAAAAGACATTCACCTGCCGCTGCGCCATGCGTTCACTATTTCGCTGGGCACGACCACGGTGCAGCACAATCTGCTGGTTGAATTGCGACAGAACGGTGTGAGCGGATTCGGCGAAGGTGCCTCGTCCCACGCTTACAAAGCGTTCACTGCGGAATCGATGCGTGAAGCGTTGGAAGCCGCGAGATTGGTGATTGAAAACGAAACGCTGGATGATCCGGCGCAACTTTGGGAGCGGCTGCTTCCAACACTCGGTCACAACCGGTTCGCCCTTTGTGCCCTTGATGAGGCAGCACATGATCTCTGGGGAAAGCTTCGCGGTGCACCAGTCTGGAAACTTTGGGGACTGGACCTCGGCAACAATCCGTTTAGCGACTACACGATCGGCATTGATTCGATTCAGAAAATGGTCGCCAAGATGAAGGAGTTCGATGGCTGGCCCATTTACAAAATCAAGCTCGGAACGAATGAAGATCTCGCCATCGTTCGGGAACTTCGCAAACACACGGACGCCATTTTCCGAATTGACGCCAACACCGCGTGGTCAGCCGAACAAACGATCGATTTCGCTCCGGAACTCGAAGAGCTTGGGGTTGAGTTTCTTGAGCAACCTCTCCCGGCGGCGGATTGGGACGGAATGAAGCGCGTGTTCAATGAGTGCGCCCTCCCGGTGATCGCCGATGAAAGCTGCCTGACCGAGGAGGACGTCGACAAGTGCCACGGCTTTTTTCACGGCGTGAACATCAAGCTTACGAAAGCCGGAGGCCTCACGCCAGCGCGACGGATGATCGCCCGTGCCCGCGAACTGGATCTCAAGGTGATGGTCGGTTGCATGAACGAAAGCAGCGTGGGCATCAGCGCCATCGGACAGTTGCTTCCGCTGTTGGATTACGTCGACATGGACGGCGCGGTCCTGATCGCGAAGGACATCGCGACCGGCGTCCATTTGAAGAAAGGTCGCGCAGTGTTTCCCGAGGAGAACGGCAACGGAATTCGAATACACTGACTCAACGCAGACTCTTCTGTCACCGGAAAACCATGCAGCCCTCTGGGCGTTGATTACTGTCGGTACCGCGCTGGCAATCTGGCTTGAGCAATCCTATCGATGGGCTGCGCGACTCAGCGGACCGGTGCTGGCGCTACTGATCGCGATGGTGTTGTCCAACACCCGCGTCATGCCGGCGGAATCGGCCGCCTACGATTTCGTCGGCGACTGGCTGGTGCCGCTTGCGATTCCACTTCTCCTCTTTCGAGCCCATCTCAGGGAAATCATCGTAAGCGGTGTGCCAAGTGCCAGTTGACAGGATCTGCCGGAACGTTGGACCGGCGGGGTCGTAGAGGTCAGAGATTGTCTGGCTACGACATCTATGACGCCTGTTTGAGAAGGCCCGGCTCAGTCCGGGTCTTGGCTTTCCCGGCGGCCCAGGCTTGCGGGGTCACGGTGTGGGTCTGGTGATTGGTCATCCGGGGCAGCCGGGTGAGGACGTCGCGC
>JBDNGP010000229.1:0-14284 GCA_041689265.1 Verrucomicrobiota bacterium | reverse complement strand
TACGCGATGGACTGGTCAAAACCGGCGGGCGCGGATTCCAAGTGGATCAGCTACACGCTGGATCGTCACAAGTATCCGAACGATCCGCGCGGGCTCATGCACGTGAAGCAACAGGGCGAGCACGGTCTGACGTCGCCGCAAATTGTTTATCTTGAAGGCAAGCGGTTCATGTTCGTCGGTGGCATGTTCGCCAGCAACTTCATCAACATCTTCCGCTTCGATGGCGAGATCGCGGTGCCGTCCGGACTGATCCTGCAATGGGGTAATAATCTCTACAACACCGACCTCAAATGGCCGCCCAACAAACCGGAAGGCAAGGCCTCCATCTGGCGCGATCTCAACGGTGACGGCGACTATCAGGCAAACGAGTATTCGCCGAACAATGACCACGTGCATCCCGGTCCGTTTCACGTTGACCAGAAGGGCAACATCTGGATGGCCTACGGTTTCTTTCGCTACGATTTCCAGGGACTCGATGCCCAGGGCAATCCGATCTATTCCGCCGAGAAGATCACCGTGCTCGATAAACCCAAAGGCGTGAAAAAAGTCGCCCGCGTCGTTTATCTCGACGACTCGGACACGCTGATCGTGGCGGAGGAAGGGAGCGACATGCGTCACATCAGTCGCGTCTTCATCTGCAAAAACTACCTGGCCGGAAACCGGGAGACCGTTTCCTTTGTGCCTGGTGCCGGAGATAAAGCGAGCTGCGTGGCGGCAGTCGGCGACTACGTGTTCACCGGCGGCTGGCAGGAACGTGGCAAGATCTGGGTGAACCGCCTGAGCGACGGTGCGGAGGTCGGCGTCTTTGATCCGGGCCCGACCGTCGGTGGTGTAGAGAACACCGGCTGGATCGACTTGCTCACGGGCATTTCCGCATTCCAACGCAAGGACGGCGAATACTTCGTCTTCGTCGAGGAGAACTACAAGGCCAAGTCGTTGATCTATCGCTGGAAGCCGTGACATGGCGTGTTCAAGTTTTCTACCGCAGACCATCCGCAGCCGACAAGATCCCGGTGGGTTGGGATGAAAATAGTCCAAACAATTTCTAGAGAAATGCTATTGCGGACACGTTTCGTTCTTTAGCCTGAGTGTTTGTTTTCATGAAACCGATGCGCTTTGCCATCTTTGGAACCGGGTTCTGGTCACGCTATCAACTGGCGGCGTGGCGGGAGCTGGAGGGTGTGGAATGCGTGGCCTTGTTCAATCGTACCAAAACGAAGGCGGAAGCGTTGGCGAAAGAGTTCGGTGTTCCGACGGTTTACGACGATGCCGAAGAGCTGCTGCTCCGGGAACAGCTCGATTTCATGGACATCATCACCGATGTCGGGACGCATGAAAAATTTGTGGCATTAGCTGCTCAACATGGTCTCCCTGCGGTTTGCCAGAAACCGATGGGACCAGACCTGACGACCGCCCGGCGCATGGTCGAGACCTGTCAGAAGAGGGGTAACCCACTGTTCATTCACGAGAACTGGCGATGGCAGACGCCGATCCGGGCGTTCAAGGAAGTGCTGGATTCCGGGCGACTGGGGAAGATCATTCGCGGACGGATCGATTACGCGAACAGTTTTCCGGTGTTCGATAACCAACCGTTTCTCAAGGATCTCGATCAATTCATTCTCACCGACATTGGAACGCACATTCTTGATACGGCTCGGTTTCTCTGGGGCGAGGCCAGTTCGCTCTATTGCCAGACGCAACGGATTCATTCCGACATCAAGGGCGAGGATGTTGCGACCGTGATGATGCGCATGACGAACGACGTGACGGTGACGGCGAACATGAGCTACGCCAGCCGTTGGGAGTTTGACCGGTTTCCGGAAACGTTTCTTTATGTCGAAGGAAGTGAAGGCGGTGCGTCGCTCGGCGCGGATTATTCGCTGCGGGTGTTTACCGAGGACGGCAAAGAAGAACGCCGCGTCCCACCGCCACATTATGACTGGGCGCATCCCGAGTACGAGCTGATCCACTCCAGCATCGTGGATTGCAATCGCAATCTTCTCTCCGCACTGCGGGGTGAAGGCGTGGCCGAAACGACGGGCGAGGATAATTTGAAAACGTTGGAACTGGTTTTTGCCGCCTACGATTCAGCGGGGCGAAATGAAGTCATCAATTTAAAGACAACCACGGAGACACTGAGTTCACGAAGAACATAGACCGCAAACCGCTCTGTGTCCTCCGTGTCTCCGTGGTAAGACAGAAGTATGTCGACAGAAAATATCATCGCCCGATACCGCATCGAGACCTGCCTTCCTCTGGAACAGGTCGCCGAGACCATTGCGGGCGAGCAATCGTCCGGCACGTTTCTTCCGGTGCCCGGCGAAACAGAGGAGCTGAAAGCACGATCCCGCGCCAAGGTCACTGAGATCAAGCGACTCGGAGAAGTCGATGAACCGAGCCTGCGTGGCGGTCGATTGCCCAAGGGCGCGACCGGCCCGGTGAAGTATCAGCGCGCCGAGATCACGCTCGAGTTTCCGCTCGCCAATCTGGGTCCGAATCTCCCGACTCTGATCGCGACCGTTTGCGGCAATCTCTACGAACTCTCCGATCACTCGGGTTGCAAACTGCTCGACCTCGAACTGCCATCCGCGTTTGGTGAGAAATATCCGGGACCGCAGTTCAGTATCGCCGGCACGCGCAAGCTGGCCGGTGTTTACGACCGGCCGATGATCGGCACGATCGTCAAGCCGAGCGTTGGCTTTACGGCTGAACAAACTGCTGATCTGGTTCGGGATTTGGGCGAGGTGGGAATCGATTTTATCAAGGACGACGAACTGCAGGCAGACGGTCCGCATTGTCCGTTTGACGATCGCGTCGATGCGGTGATGCGGGTGATCAACGAACTCGCTGACAAGACGGGAAAGAAGGTGATGTTTGCGTTCAACATCACCGATGATCTGGATGCGATGTTTCGGCATCACGACAAGGTGGTTGAAGCGGGTGGAACGTGCGTGATGGTCAGTCTACACAGCGTCGGTTTTCCCGCGTTGCTCGAATTGCGTAAACGTTGCGCATTGCCGATCCACGGTCATCGCAATGGTTGGGGAATGTATACGCGTCATCCGATGCTTGGTGTGGAATATCCGGCGTGGCAGAAGCTCTGGCGGCTCGTTGGTGCGGATCATTTGCACGTGAACGGTCTGCAAAACAAGTTTTGGGAACCGGACGATTCGGTGATTCGCAGCATTGAGGCGTGTCGCACTCCGATGTTCCGTCCTGACGATACAGCGATGCCAATCATCAGTTCTGGTCAATGGGGCGGTCAGGCGCCCGAGACCTACAAACTCACTGGAACCACCGATCTCATGTACGTCGCCGGCGGCGGCATCATGGCGCATCCGATGGGGCCGGCGGCGGGTCTGCGTGGCTTGCAACAAGCGTGGGAAGCTGCGGTGAAGGGAATTGATTTGAGCACGTATGCCGAGACGCATCCGGAGCTGAAGGTAACTATTGCAAGATTCGGAGGCCAAAAATGAATCTCTGTGTTCTCCAGATCTCCGTGCTCTGAACAAAGCCCTGCATTCAAGCACAGAGCGTGGGAGAACACAGAGCAAAGCCTATGACCATGATGAAACCAAACGACATCACTCACGCGATCATCGGTGCCGCGATCAACGTTCATCGCGAGATCGGACCGGGGCAGGCCGAGGTGCTGTACGAGGACGCACTGGAAGTTGTCCTGCGTTCGCGAGACCTTGGCTTTCGTCGGCAGCAAGGATTACCCGTGCATTACAAGGGCGTTAAGCTCGACTGCGGGTTTCGTCCTGATTTCATCGTCGAGAATACGGTGGTGGTCGAAGGCAAGGCGGTGGAAGTTGGGCATCCGGTTTTTGACGCCCACGTGCGGACCTACCAACGCCTCGGCGGCTGGCCTCTCGGTTTGCTGCTCAACTTCAACGTCCCGGTGCTGAAGGAAGGGGTGTCACGGTTTATAATCGATCCCGTTGAGTTTCGGTCGGCGGTGGATTCGAGCGCGGAGCTCGGGAGGACACCGAGGAACGAGGACTTGGTGGGGCGGATTATCGGTGCGGCGATCGAAGTGCAGCGGCTGCTCGGGCCGGGATTGTTGAACTCCGCGTATACCGCCTGCTTTCTGCACGAGCTGGGGCTGGCCGGGTTGCACTTCGAATCTGGCCGGGAGGTCAAAGCGATGTTCCAAGGCCAGACGTTGGGGCATCCGGCCGAACTGGAACTGGTGGTCGAGAACACGGTCCTCGTTGGTGTAAAAACCGTCCCGAAGGTGCTGCCCGTGCATGAATCTCAGGTGCGCAGCCAGATGCGGCTTGGTGATCTTTCCGTTGGATTGCTGCTGAACTTCCACGCCAGCAGGTTGGTGGATGACCTCAAACGATTCGGTTCGCTGCCCATCTCTGTGTCCTCCAAATCTCCGCGCTAAACATGACCCGCTGCATGACACCATGAACCTCCTCCTCTCCTACTACGGCGATGATTTCACCGGTTCAACGGATGTGATGGAGGCGCTGTCGCAGGCGGGGTTGCGGACGGTGTTGTTTCTCAAACCACCGACGCCGGAGCAACTGGCGAAGTTTCCGGGGTTGCGTGCGTTCGGCATCGCGGGAGGATCACGGACGATGTCGCCGGACGAGATGGACGCGGAGCTTCCACCGGCGTTTGAAGCGCTGAAAGCGAGTGGTGCACCGATCATTCACTACAAGACGTGCTCGACGTTTGATTCGACGCCAAAGATCGGTTCCATCGGGAAGGCGATCGAGATCGGTCGACGCGTATTTGGCGAACGTCCCATTCCTTTGGTTGTGGGCGCTCCGGTGCTCGGGCGATACGTGGTGTTTGGCAACCTGTTCGCCCGCTCGGGTCTCGACACCGAACCGTTCCGGCTGGACCGGCATCCCACCATGAGCAAACACCCGGTGACGCCGATGAAGGAAGCGGATATTCGCCAGATTCTCTCTGAGCAGACTGAACTGCCCGTTGAGTTGGTGGATGTTTTGAAACTCGACAACGCGTGTAGTCGCCGACGTAAGGAGGCTCTCAATTCCAAAGAACTGAGAAATCAGAGCCTCCTTACGTCGGCGACTACCGGTGTGATTCTGTATGACACGTTGCGTGAGGAGCATCTTTCGGTCATCGGTCGGGCGATTGATGAACTGGCTGAGAGCGGACAACTCTTTGTCGTCGGTTCGAGCGGGGTTGAGTATGCGTTGGTGGAGTATTGGAACCTGGCGTTAAGCGCAGAGATTCGGAGGACACAGAGCACTGGGAATGATGGCCCCTCCGTGTCCTCCCAAACTCCGTGCTTCAATGTGCCAGCTCCGAAGCCCGCGAAACAGATCATCGCTGTTTCCGGCAGTTGCTCACCGGTGACGGACCGGCAACTCACGATGAGGAGAAACGGCGTGGTCAAACTTCCATTGAATTCTCGATATTTCTTGGAAGCCCAGGATATCGATGCCGAGGTTGGAAAACTCCTCGACACGCTGAATAGCTCACCGAACGTCAACTTTGGTAAATACCCGAATTTTGTTTTCACGACGGGTGCGCCGCGTGACCGCGAGTCCTTTTTGGACGGCTTGACTGGCGAGCAGAGTGTCAGGCTTTCTGAAATGCTTGCGAAGTTTCTGGAACGACAACTGGAACACTCCAGGGTCAGGCGCGCCGTCGTCTGCGGCGGCGACACCTCCATGCACGTCGCCCGAGCGCTTGGCATTGAGGCGTTGGAATACGTTGGCCCCATGGCCCCTGGATCGCCCTTGTGCAAAGTCCACGCGCCGGGTCGGATTGTTGACGGAATGGAATTCGTCTTCAAAGGCGGTCAGGTCGGCCGCGACCGTTTCTTTCTCGACGTGCTGGCTGGTGGGCCTGTTGAAGAATAATTTACTGAAAACCGATTACTGACTACTGAACATATGAGCAAAATAGCCATCATGGGCGCCGGCGGAAAAATGGGCTGCCGGCTCACCGACAATCTCGTCAAACACGACCACAAGCTTCTGCTGATCGAAGTCAGCGAGGCGGGACACGAACGTGTCACCCAACGCGGCTTTCAAACCACCGCGGAGTCCGTCGCGCTGGCGGAGGCGGAGGTCGTGATTCTTGCGCTGCCCGATCGCGTGCTCGGGAAGGTTGCCCACTCCGTCGTTCCCAAACTAAATCCCGGGACGATGGTCATCACGCTGGATCCCGCCGTCGCGCATGCCGATGGACTGCCGAAGCGAGACGACATCACCTATTTCGTGACGCACCCGTGTCATCCGAATGTGTTCGACTATCTTGAAACAGAGGAGGAACGCGCGGACTTCTTTGGCGGCGTTCACGCGCGGCAGGCGATTGTTTGTGCGTTGATGCAGGGTCCTGAATCCGATTACGCGAAGGGCGAGGTGCTGGCGAAACAGTTTTACGGACCGGTCACCAACAGTCACCGGATCACCGTCGAGCAGATGGCGATTCTGGAACCCGCGATGGCCGAGACTTGTGGCATCGCGTTGGTGTTGGCATTGCGGGAAGCGCTGGAAGAAACGGTGCGGCGCGGTGTGCCGCGTGCGGCGGCTGAGGATTTCATGTTCGGTCACATCAAAGTCGAACTAGGGATCGGGTTTGGTCGCGCTGCCTTTCCGTTTTCCGACGGTGCCAAGCTGATCGCCGAATACGGTCAGCGAAAGATTTTCCAGAAGGACTGGTTGAAATTGTTCGAACCCGAGAGTGTGAAAGAACAAGTTCAGATGATCGTCGACGGCAAACTGCCGGAGGAGCGGAGTTGAACAACGCGGAGGAAGGAGAACGCGGAGAATGAAACTGAATCAAAAAACCAGTTCAATCGCATCGGACTGTTCTCAGTTTTTCAAAGCCTTTTTGAAAAAGGTAGCGTCGGCCATCCTGGCTGACGTGGAGCCTGGGTTCCAGCCTGGCGGGTTCAGTGTTGAAAATGTCCTGCGCGTAGCAACCACAGAACGGCCTGGCGGGTTCGTGGCCTTTTCCGGACGGCGAGAAGCCGACCTCCATGGCAGGCAGGGATGTCTGCCGCTACATTCTCAGACAGGCGCTAACCCTCTCCGCGACCTCCTTCCTGCGCGTTAAAAATCGGCCCAGTTCTCCCATTCCAATTTTGAAACAACCCTGCTAAAAACCTCCCCAATCCATGAAACGACTATTGCTCCTCCCATTCGCGTTGATCGCGTGCCTGGCTTTCACCGGCTGCGGTCCGTCTGATTCGAGTTCCGATTCCGCCGCACCCGGTGAAAAACAA
Organism: Verrucomicrobiota bacterium; assembly: GCA_041689265.1. Lineage (GTDB taxonomy): Bacteria > Verrucomicrobiota > Verrucomicrobiia > Limisphaerales > RI-55 > JBDNGP01. The sequence continues at coordinate 7,062 of JBDNGP010000229.1, read as the reverse complement.
CTCACCGTCGGCGTCGCGTTTGAAACGTTGCAGACCGAGTACTGGGTCGCCGGATTCGACGCCATCAAGGCAGAGTTGAAGAAACGCAACATCAAGGTGCTTGAAGCCATCTCCGACAGCGACGCCAACCGTCAGCTCGAACAGATCAAGAGCTTTGTCACGCGCAAGGTGGACGGCATCATCATGGTGCCCAAGGACGCGAAGACCTGTATTCCAGCCATCCGCGCCGCGAATGAAGCGGGCATTCCGATCGTCCTGTTCAATCGTGTGGCGGATCGCTCGGACGTGAAGTTCGTCGGTGTTCAGGCGGACAATGCCGCGCTCACCGAAGAGACGGTGAAGTTCATGGTCGAAGAAGCGCGCAAGACCGGCAAGAAACACAAGGCGATGTTGATTATGGGCGATCTCGGTGACCTGAACGCGATCGGGCGTCGCGACGGATTTGATGCGGCAGTGAAGGGCAACGAGGATGTCGTCGAGGTCGTGGCGCGCGTGCCGTCCGAGTGGAATCAGGAGAAGGCGCAGGCCGGTGTCGTGAATGCGTTGCAGGCCAACCCGGATATTTCGTTCATCTTCACCAGTTCAGATTTTCTCTTTCCATCCATTGTCAGCGCGCTCAAATCGTCCGGCAAATATCACAAGATCGGCGAGGAAGGGCATGTGATCCTCGGCGGGTTTGATGGCGATGCGACTGCCTGGCAGATGATGAGCGACGGCTACCTCGACGCGACTGGTGTGCAGGATGTTTACTTCGAAGCCGAAGCCAGCGTGCAGGCCATTCTCGATCTGTTGGAAGAAAAGGAAGTCGCCGAGTTGATCAACGATCCGGGGTTTGTGATTCACCAAGGGAACAAGGATGAGATGAAGGAACGGATGTGGGGGTTCATTGTCAGTAAACAGCAGGTCGGTGATCAGTGAAACAGTTCACAAATTTCCAATACAGCTGACCGTCACCGACTGATTACTGATTACTGTTTCACTCTCCCCGCATGATCAAGTCCGCTCAAAGACTCCTCTCCAGCGAATACCTGATCCTCATTCTCTGCGCCCTCTACTTCACCGCCATGGCTCCGTTTGTCGATGGCTTTGCGTCGATGGGCAATCTAGGCAATATCTTCATCTACATGTTGCCGTTGCTGGTGGTGGCGACGGGGCAGACGATTGTGTTGATCACGGCGGGCATCGATCTATCGGTTACCTCGATTATCGCGCTAGCGAGTGTAACGGGAGCGATGGTGATCAACGGCGAGACTGGAGCACTCGCGGGCAGTGCGTTGGCCACGCCGGTTGGAATTCTGATCATGCTCGCGGTCGGAGCGGCGATTGGGTTGTTGAACGGTTTGTTGATCACCCAATTCCGAATGCCGCCCTTCATCGTTACGTTGACGACGATGATGTTCTTCAGTGGGTTCGCCATCTGGCTGACGAAGTCCAAGTCGATCTATGGTTTTCCGTCGAGTTTCCTGATATTTGGAAAAAATATCTGGCTCGCGGGTGCGGTGACGTTGATCGTCGCTCTGGTCGGACATTTTCTCCTGACGCGGACTCTTCTGGGGCGCTGGCTCTACGCCGTCGGACACAATCCGAAGGCGGCGTTGATCTCCGGCGTGCCTGTCAATCGCGTGCTCGTGCTGACTTACGTGGTGTGCGGACTTTGCGCGGGAGTTGCGGCTGTGTTGATTTCAGGTCGATTGGAAACCGGATCACCGGTACACTGGCGGAACAACCTCCTCGATATCATTGGAGCCACGGTGATCGGCGGGACGAGTTTGTATGGTGGTCGGGGCAAGGTGCTTTGGACCTTCTTTGGCGTGCTGTTTCTGACGCTCATCGACAACAGTTTGAACCTGCTCAACCTCTCGCACTTCACGATCATGATGGTGAAAGGCGGGGTCATCCTCGCGGCGGCCCTGCTGGATTCGGTGCGGAATCGGATGGGAGGCAGGACGTGAATTTAACGCGGAGGAATGAGAACGCGGAGGTGGAACAAAACAGGAGCGCGGACGTCTCGTCCGCCCGAATCGAAAGGACAAACCGCACACCGGCAAAACAGGTGGTCAGTGATAAAACACAGTGGCACCGTTCCGTTTCTGCTGACGAACACGCCGCCGGGTTGCGAGGCTGGCACACGCGGGGCTACCTCCCGCATTTCGACAAACCCGGTTTGGTTCAGTCGATCACGTATCGCCTGCACGACGCCATGCCCGCTGAAAAGCGCGCCGAGTGGGAGGTATTCATGCGGTTGAAGGATGATCGCGAGCGCTATCGTGAGATTGAACATTACCTCGACCGGGGATTCGGTAGTTGCGCGTTGCGTCGCCGTGACGTTGCGAACGTGGTGCAGGAAAGCTTTTTGCATGGGGACCGAGAACACTATCGGCTTCTGGCCTGGGTTATCATGCCCAATCCCGTGCATGTTTTGATTGAGCAGAAGAGCAAACCGCTCGATCAGATCATTAAAGATTGGAAATCCTTCACGTCTCATCGAATTCATCAACTGCTCGGCTCAAGCGGACGATTGCGGCAACCGGACTATTTTGATCGCTTCATTCGCAATCAGGAACACTTCGATAAAGTCGTTCACTACATCGAAAACAATCCGCTCAAGGCAGGGCTGGTCGTTGAGGCTGCCGCGTGGGAATGGAGCAGCTTGAGTTGGCGGGTTTCTCAACCGGCCGACGCGGCAGATTATCACCCTGAATCAAACCCTTTGAATCGTCCTGATGAATACCGTGAGAAATGATATTCGTGCGGACGGGACGTCCGCGCTCCTTTTTCAAGGCATCGAGAAATCGTTCTTTGGCGTGAAGGTGCTCAAGGGTATTTCGTTCCCCGTGCCGACGGCGCATACGGTTGGGTTGGTGGGTGAAAATGGTGCTGGTAAATCCACGCTGATGAACATCCTTGGCGGCAATCTCCAGCCGGACGCCGGATCGATGAAGTGGGGGGAATCAACCTATCGTCCCCAATCACCTCTCGCCGCGCGCAAGGCAAAGATCGCGTTTGTGCATCAGGAGTTGAACCTGTTCACGAACCTGTCGATCTCAGAGAACTTGTTCCTCACAGATTTTCCGACCATGGGTGGATTGATCCGCCGGGCGGAGATTGAGCGGCGCACGCGCGAGTTGCTGGACGAGGTCGGGCTTCCGGTCTCAACTGATACATTGGTGGAAAAATTATCCGCGGGAGAACGTCAGTTGGTGGAAATCGCGAAGGCCCTCAGTATTGATCCACACCTGATCATTCTCGATGAACCGACCACGTCGTTGACCTCACGCGAGACGGAACATCTCTTTGGTTTGATGGACCGGCTTCGAGAACGCGGCATTGCGATGATCTACATTTCCCATGCGTTAAATGATGTCCTGCGTGTTTGCGATGACATCGTGGTGCTCCGTGATGGCGAACTGGTGGCGAGCGGGCCGCGCAGTGAATTCACGATTGAACCGATGATTTCTCAGATGGTGGGACGTGAGATTGATCAACTATTTCCGCCGCGAAAGCGCGCCAGCCAAAACCTCGTGCCTCGCGGCGCAAACTCCGATCTGCCATCTCCCCACTCCGAATCTGATCAGAGCCTTCTAACGTTGGCTGCTACCAGTGTGTTGCTGGACGTCCGAAATGTTTCGCAGCCGGGCATTGTGCAAAATATAGATCTGCAGGTGCATCGTGGGGAAGTGGTCGGCATCTCGGGCTTGATGGGGAGCGGTCGCACTGAGTTGGCTCGCATATTGTTCGGACTCGATCCCGTGGATCAGGGGACCGTCACACTCGATGGTGAGCGGATTGATGGTCTGTCTCCGCGTGAACGTATTGCCCGCGGACTCGCGTTTCTCACCGAAAGTCGACGCGACGAGGGGCTTTGCATGGAGGCTGCGATTGCCGACAACATCACGCTCACATCCGCCAGCAAACGCAATCGTGGTCCGTTCGGCTGGCTTGAGCTAAGTGAACTTCGCAATGACGTGAATCGCATCCGGCAATCTGTCACCCTCACTGCAACCGCCCGCGACGAGCAACCCGTCAAAACGCTCAGCGGTGGCAATCAACAAAAGGTTGTTCTCGCAAAGTGGCTGCTCAACGAGCCCAAGGTTTTCATTCTAGACGAACCGACGCGTGGAATTGATGTCGGCGCGAAGTACGAAGTCTACACCTTGATCAACCAGCTCGCCGAACGTGGCGCGGGTGTGCTCATGATTTCGTCGGAGATCGAGGAATTGATCGGGATGTGCGATCGCATTCTGGTGATGAGCCGAGGTGAGATCCGGGACGAGATTCACTGCCACGAGTTCGATCGTGAACGGATCTTGAAAGCGGCGTTGCACGAGGGGCATCTGAGTTCCTCGGATTCGGAAAACGGGAGGAGCGTATGAACCGCAAACCTCTTCTTGTCCTGCTCAACAACTCACCGATCATCTTGTTTGCGATTGTGGTTGTGGTTTTTTCGGTGCAATCAGGCGGCAAGTTTCTCGATCCGCAAAACCTGCTGAACATCCTCGTGCAGTCGAGCGGTATCGGCATCGTCGCGATCGGGATGACCTTCGTCCTTCTGACGGCCGGTGTGGATCTCAGCGTCGGCAGCGTCATGTTCGTGGCCGTGGCCGTGGGCGGTAAACTGATCTTCAATGATCAACCCGTCTGGCTTGGCTTTGCCGCGGCGGCGGGCGTGGGATTGATTGCGGGTGCGCTCAACGCGTTTTTCATCACGCGATTCAAGATTGTCGCGTTCATTGTGACTCTCGCGATGTTGTTTGTGGCACGCGGTTTCGGGCTCTGGCTGACAAACACGCGGGCAATGAACATGCCGGACGCAGTGACGGAGATCGGTGCCGCGAAGATTATTGGGGTGCCCGTCCCCGTGATCATCTTCGGGTTGATCTGCCTGGCCGCTCACCTGTTGCTGACACGGACGCCGTTCGGCCGACAGATCTACGCGGTGGGCAATGATCCTGAGATCGCGCGCAAAGCAGGGATCGGCGTGGGCAAAATCTTGTTTGTCGTCTACGTGATCTGCGGGTTCTGCGCGGCCATGAGCGGATTGGTGTCGTTGACCCAGACGGGCGCGGTTTCTCCAACGTTTGGCGACAAAAAGGAATTCCTCGCGATTGCCGCCGCTGTGCTGGGGGGCACCAGTTTGTTCGGCGGACGCGGCAGCGTGTTTCCGGGAACGGTCCTCGGCGCGATCCTGATCCAGACCGTCGAAAACGGATTGGTGATCCTCAATGCCGATCCTTACATCTATCCGCTGGTCACCAGCTCCATCATCTTCATCGCGGTTCTCGTCGACAGTTTGCGCTCGAACATCCTGCAAAAACTTGGACGGCGTCTGATTCGTCCGATGGGCGTCCGGGCCGACCCGGCCGGCGACCGTGTTTCCAGTTGAAGAGGGAGGCGCGTGCTGGCGATGCCGGTTTGGTCTTTGCGCGGTTGTGGAGGAATGATAGCAATCGGAAGCCATGGGCAAACAACCCGGAAAAATTGCGGTCTCCGTGAACGAAGGATTCGGGCATCTGCTCGGCATCTGCGACCGCCTGACGTTCGAGCCGCACGACATCGCGGCGCAACTGGATTCCCGGGGGAGATATGAAATGGAGCTCGACCGCGAATTTCCGTTCGTCATCAAGCTGTTTCATTTTTCCTCCAGCCACCACACCCGGGGACAGACTTGGCATGACCGGCTGGAACTGTTCATGCCGCTCGATGGGCCGGCCAGGTTCCGCATGGGCGACCAGGACGTCCACCTTGATCGCGGAGACATTCTAGTGGTTGACAACCTTAAACTGCACCACGTGCTGGATTTCGACGGGTTCAACACGCGGGTCATCGTCATCAGCTTTCTGCCCGAGTTCGTCTATAGCCTCGGATCGCCCTCGCACGACTACGCGTTTCTGCTCCCGTTCTATTCGAAGGTTCAGAACCGGCCCCACATTGTCAGGCCCACGGACGGGGAGTCATCCGCGCACTGCTTTGCGATCGCGGAGCTGTTGAACTGTTTTTTTAACGAAGCCGGAGAACAATATTTTCAGGCGGGGTGCAAGGCGTATCTGCTGGGTCTGCTCTACCATCTCGCCAGACGGTTTCGTACCTCGGAAATTCTAAAGTGGGAGTTTGTCCGGCAACAACAGCAGTCGCTGAGATTCAAGAATCTCTTCGAACACATCCGGATCAACTACGCGGACAAGCTGACCCTTCGCGAGGCGGCGAAGATTGTGGGCATGAGTGAGTCGCAGTTCATGCGCGGCTTCAAGGAAGTCGCCGGGATGACACTGGTAACGTATTTGAATCACGTCCGGCTGTCGAACGGTCTGCGGCTTCTGAAGGAACCCAACCTGACCATTGCGGAAATTGCGGCGGCGGTCGGCTATTCCGATCAAAGCTATTTTGACCGGCAGTTTAAAAAATCATTTGGAGCACCGCCAAAAGAGTTTCGCGTGGTTCATGAGCTGGAACCCGGACGGGTTCCGAGAAGCCTTACAAAAGGCGAGTGAAGCTGTTCTCCCGTCAGGTGTGATCTGTACTGGAAAAAAGGGACACGGGATTCTCTTAGAAAGAGAATTGCAAAGTGAAGCGCCGACGACATAGCCAGGAATTCAAGAAGGAAGCCGTGCGGTACATGGTGCTGGAGGGGGAGAGCGCGCCCTCGGTGGCCGACACGACCTATCTGAAAGTCCGCAGCGGCTGGATGTATCTGGCCACAGTGATGGATCTCTACCGCCGCCGGATCGTGGGCTGGAGCCTCTCGGCCAGGAACGACACGCAGCTGATCAGCCAGGCGCTGGAAAACGCCCATCAAACCCGGGGCCCGGTGAAGGAAGGAATCATTCACCACAGCGACCGGGGAAGCACCTATGCCAGTGATGGCTACCAAAAGGAGAATTGCTGGGGAAGATGTAGGCGTTTTGCCAGAATGCGCCCCGTTGTGCCCGTTCGGTTTGGGTGGAAAGTCCTCGCAATTCCCTTCAGAACCGGCAATAAGCGCCGCACTTTTGCACCTCGTTAACAGCCATGTTTGGCATCGATACCCTCATTGAACTGATCCGAAATTATCGCTACCTCGCGATG
>JBDNGP010000228.1:0-20119 GCA_041689265.1 Verrucomicrobiota bacterium | reverse complement strand
GGCTTCCAGATAGATCTGAAACTTTTTCTCGGCGCTCAGAAACCGTCGTTTCTTGGGATCGGTTCCTTTGGATGGTTTGCTCCTGCTCATGTTGTCCGTTTCATTTTGCGAACGCCAAGGGGAGGGACTGGTTCCGGTCGCAGAGGAGAACAAACGTGGTTTTGTTGACGAGAGACAAAAGCAATCCATCCTTGGAAATTACGAGGCCGCCCGAGAGCAAGTCACGAAGGCGTATTCCGAACAATAAGAGACACGAAGGCAAAGAACGAGGCTCCGGAGTAGCTCACCCGACACGCAGTCGGCGGTCCAAAAACACTAGCTCCCGTTGTCCTCGGTTTGCAGCTTTCGCCGGGCGAGACGGGATCGAAAATAGTTGTCCGTCGGAGCTTCTTTCCACGCGGTGAACCAGAGGTCGCCCAACATCTGCGCCGCGACAAGATACTACTGTTCGAAGAATTTTTTACCATCGCTCCCCTATCGATTACCGACGACAAGCGGGCCGTTCGCTGACGCTCAACGCTCGCTAAAAAATTGACGCCCACGCTGATTCTGCGATCCTCCATTTCTGCAATCTCTGATCCAGATCCGCCGGGAGGCAGACCTCCTCTCAGCCGAGGACCGGGCAGGTCTTGCCTGTCACCTGCTGGCCTCGCTCTCCGATGTTCCCTTCGGAGCCGACGATGATGAAGCCGACCGGCGGGACCAGGAGATGGATTCGGGTGACGTATCACCGATCTCTCACGCCGATTTTTTGCGCGAAGTTGGGCGCCCGTGAGAGCCGTTCGCTATCATCCGAGGGTTCCGACCGAGACCCGGGGGATTCTTTCTTTCTATTCAGCAATTTCCAAACAGCTTGGCGACCAGTTCTGGAACGAGCTGACTGAGGCGATCAGATATGCCCGGGAATTTCCTGAACGGCATCATTTTGACACCACCGGCAGAAGGCGGGCAAACTTGAACAAATTTCCCATCCATTTTCTGTTCAGAATCTTTCCAGGCTACATTCGAGTCACTGTTGTCGGCACCACAAGCGTCATCCGGCCTTCGGAGCCCGACGGTCCTAAATACTAGCTTCCGTTGTTGCTGGTTCGAAGTTTCCGACGGGCCAGATACGAACGCAGGTAGTTGTCCGGCGGCGCTTCCTTCCACGCGGTGAACCAGAGGTTTCCCAACATCTGTGCGGCAACCAGGTATTGCTGTTCGAAGAATTTTCGGCCCTCCCGCCCCTGCGGATTTCCGGGAGTCAGCCTGCCGGCCTTGTCGAGCCGGTAGAGCGGCTCAACCAGTTCGTGCTGGGCCAGAACATATTTCATCGATTCGGAAAACACGTCGGGCTCCGCGACGGCGGCTGCGGGACTTCTCAACAACTGCGCCGGGCGGACGCGGAGAACCAGCTCGTCGAGTTGCAGTCTGACCTTGTTGATATAGCCGCCGTCAATCCACGAATGAAAACCACGGCTGGTTGTGTAGCCATTTGGATTGTCACCCAGCCAGCCGTTAAAATGTTTGGTGGTGTGCAGCGGCTGCGCGGCATCTCCGACGAAATGACCCAGCACGCCCATGTATTGAATGACGTTCTGCCGGGCGTTGCTGATTTCGTCCGGCGTCCCGCTTTCTTCGTAGGCTTTGAGATACGAGAAGGCTGATTTGATCTTCGAAAAATATTCGTCGATTGACCACGGCAGAAACCCGACCTGCTCGTTCGTATGATCCCGGTTGTTTCGTGGGTCCACAGTGGGGAACTTGTTCCCATTTTTCTTCCGCGCCTCGGCGAGTTTCATTGCGAATTCGTATCGAAACGGCGGGAGCGCATTGACGTCGAAGCCGAGCGGTTCCAGATACTCGATGTCCAGATAATGGTCCGGTTTATTGAGGTGCTGCAGCGTGGCGTCCGAAGTGTTCCGCCATCGATCCGGCTCACCAGCGAGAAACGCAATGCGCTCGGCGGCATCAACCTGCTGCACGAAATCCGGGAACTCTCCGGGCAGGCTGGCCAGCGCCAATTGGTTGATCATCCGATGACCGGCGTAATCAAAGCTGAACGCATTCAGGCCGACGACGGGAATCAGCAGGCAAAGCAATCTACCAATGGGGGTGCGCGAGGATCTCATGTGTTGAACGCTGGGGACGGTAACGGGATCGCAACACAAACTCCACCCGAATTGTGCAAGCCTCTTAAAATCACCCGCGTAGGATGTGGCGGAGGTTTCAGCGATTTGGCTGAACAGCTGGTTCCCACTCCGATATCCTATTCAGTCAGAGCCTCCTACGGTGGCGACGGTCTGGCGATTTATTCACCGGTTTTGGCGGTGAGTTGTTCAACCTTCTTTTCCAATTCACGCACGCGCCCCAGCAGGTCGGGCAATCGCTGGATCGCCACCCATTGACGTTTGGTCTGCGCCCCCGGCCCGGCGGGACTGCCGACCACGGTCTCACCCGCAGCGACGTCGCGCATCACTCCGGATTTTGCGCCGACGGTGGCCTGATCGCCGAGTTTCAAGTGGCCTGCGAGACCGGACTGCGAGGCGATCACACAGTAGTTTCCAAGCTCCGTGCTGCCGGCAAAACCGACCTGCCCCATCACCAAACAATGCGCGCCGATTACGACGTTGTGCGCGATGTGAACAAGATTATCGATCTTGGTCCCCTGCCCGATGATGGTCGGACCGAGCGCACCGCGGTCGATCGAAGTATTGGAACCGATCTCCACATCGTCGTGAATGATCACGTTGCCGATCTGAAGCACCTTGCGATGGCGGCCCGCGTCAAAAACGTAGCCATATCCGTCGGACCCAATGACCGTGCTGGCGTGGATGCTGACGCGGTTGCCGATCTGGCATTTCGGATAGATCACCACGTTGGGAAACAGGCTTACGTCGTCGCTGATTACACAATCCCGGCCGATGTTATTGCCGCCCTGAAGCACCGAGCGTGCACCGATTTTCACACCGTCGCCGATCACGCAGTTGGGCCCGACGTGTGCACTGGAATCAATCTGCGCCGAGGCGGAGACGGTTGCGCCCGGGTGGATGCCCGGCGAAAATTCATCCTGCGGAAAGAACAACTGCAACGCTTTCGCCATCGCCACGCGCACGTCGGCAACGCGAATCAACGTCTTGGAGGCGGAGGCGAACTCACCGGAAACAAGTATGGCGGAGGCACCGCTTTTGTCCGCCGCAATGAAATACTTCTGTTTCTCCGCGAAGGTGAGATCACCGGCCACCGAGGCGTCCGCTGAAGCGATGCCGGTCAGTTCGACCGAGCCGTCACCGACGATTTCACCATGGATTTGTTCCGCAAGTTGAGAGGCTGTGATGGGCATGATGGAAAAAGAAAACTGCTAGTTTAGGGATCCCGAGTCACTTCGATGCCGACATCCCGAGTGTGCTGCGGAAGAATCGCCCCGCCCTAGGCCGGAATCACCGAGTTCATTCTCAGATATCGGAGGCCGACCATCTTCTGGGTTTCGACGTCCCAGACCTTCAACCGAAGACAACGGAAGACGTCCATTGGATGCAGCGACGTGGTCTTGGGCGACTTCAATTCAGGGATCGCCTCAAGCACTTCCGGCAACCGGTAGAACGGAATGCGGGCGTTCAGATGATGGATATGATGGTACCCGATATTGGCGGTGAACCAGCCCATGATTGCGCCGGTTTTGAGGAAGCTCGAAGACTCAAGCGCAGCTTTCTCATAGGTCCACCCCGACTTGTCGCTGAACGACACTCCCGGGAAATTATGCTGAGCGTAAAAGAGATAGGACCCCATCGCGTAGGCAATCAGGCAGGGGATGATCTGCGCCAAGATCAACGCGCCCCAACCGAAGAACCAGGTGATCGCAACCGCGACTGTCACATGCAGTAGGAAGGCTAAGAGACAGTCGAGGTGTTTCTTGGGCTTGTCGAACAGCGGGTACAGACACATGCCCCAGGCAAACACAAAAATGTAGCCGAATCCGATCGTCAACGGGTGCCGCATGAACAGGTATTTGAAACGCTCGCCCTTCGATGACTTCAGGTACTGGGCGCTGGTCATGATCGGGAACGAGCCGATGTGCGAACCTCGGAGCTTGGAATTGTGATTATGATGATGATTGTGGGAACTCCGCCAGATACTGCTCGGGCTGAGCGTAAATATCCCGAAGAGACGCATAAAATGTTCAGCCAGGCGCGAGTCCGGCAGGATCGCACGATGTTGCTGATCATGATAAATTACGAACAACCGTAGCACGAGCAGCCCGGTGAGCACACTGCACACGATTTTCCCGGTGAGATGGATGTTCCAGAGCGTTCCGGTCATGGCCAGCACGAGCAAAAACGCAGTCGAGAGGATGCACCACCAGCTCCTTGCCGGTGAGTCGGTCGTGTATGGCTTGGTCGCCAAAATCAGTTCTTTACCTGTTCTCATTCACTTACTAACGCTCAAAAGATTACAATCGTCTAATTGAGACCGCTTGTCGACAATGACTTCTTCTTGACGAAAAAAATCTGGCGAAACCGGCGCGAATCCCCCATCCGCCACACAATTGAAGACGCAAAAATCCGTCTTCGCCGACGAGGTTGCAGTTTTATTGAAAAGCGACGGGTTCCGAAGGCTGCCGTTTGATCAACGGTTGCGGTATGGCATCGATTGTGGTCCTTTGTGCCGAGTTCCATCATGAAGTTGATTTACGCCGTTCCCGCACTCCTCCTTGTCCCGCTCTTTTCCGCCCACGGCCAGTTGGTCATCAATGAGATCCACCACTCGCCGGACGTCAAAACCGAACCTGTGGAGTTCATCGAACTGGTCAATACCAACTCCGAGCCGGTTGATCTCACCGGCTGGTCGTTTGCCGGCGGGATTGAACACACGTTCACAAACGGTCCGACGGTCCAAACCGGTGGCTTTTTGGTGATCGGTCAGGATCCCGGTGCGTTGTTGGCCAAGTTTGGTGTAAATGCCGCCGGTCCCTGGACGGGCAAGCTTGATGGCAACGGCGAATCAATCGAATTGCGCAACCCCGCCGGTGTGCCCGTGGACAGGGTGAGTTACGGCATGGGCTTTCCCTGGCCGACCGTCGGTGACGCGCCCGGGCTTTCAATCGAACTGGTCAATCAGGGCTTCGACAACGAGCTCGCCGGCAACTGGCGGGCGTCCGATCCCTCGCTCAGTGAACCGGGAGGCCAACCGGTGTCTATTTTTCCAATCACCAAGTTGTGGAAGTATGAGCAGAGCGGCACGGATCTCGGCACCGCTTGGAAGGAACTCGCCTACACTGACGGCGCGTGGACGCAAGGACCGGCCCTGCTTTACGTGGAGGACTCCGGTTCCGTCTCGCCGCGCAACACCCCGTTGACGCTCGGCCGGATCACCTACTATTTCCGTACCCGGTTCAACTTTTCCGGAGATCCCGCCGATGCCGCGCTCCAGTTCACCACCCAGATTGACGACGGCGCCGTGTTCTATTTGAACGGCCAGGAAATCCACCGACTCGGCATGAACAACGGCACGATCACCAACGGAACGTTTGCCTCGCGCACCGTGGGCGACGCAACGATCGAGGGACCGTTCACGATTCCCGTCAGCAACCTGATCGATGGTGAGAACGTGATCGCGGTCGAGGTCCACCAGTCGGGCACGGGCAGCAGCGACATCGTCTTTGGCATGGCCCTGAGTGTGATCGAGAATTACACGCCGGGCACGGGCGGTCCGTCGCCGGGCCGACGGAACAACGTCTTTGCCGCGAACCTCCCGCCGCAGATCCGGCAGGTCGATCATTCACCCAACCAACCAAAGTCCGGCGAACCAGTTCGCATCACGGCAAAGATCACCGATCCCGAAGGCGTGAGCGCGGTGGCATTGAATTATCAGGTGGTTGATCCGGGAAATTACATCGAACTCGCCGACGCCGCCTATCAGGCAAACTGGGTGAGCGTCGCGATGACCGACGGTGGCACGGGCGCGGACACGACCGACGGAGACAACGTTTTCAGTGTTGAATTGCCGGGCACTCTCCAGACGCATCGCCGGTTGATCCGTTATCGAATCACCGCGACCGACGGAGGCAACCGCACGCTTTCTGTTCCGTACGCAGATGATCCCCAACCGAACTTCGCCTACTTCGTTTACGACGGTGCTCCCGCGCACACCGCGGCACTTCAGCCCGGCACAACCGCCGCCCTCACGATCAGCAGCAATGAGATGAATCGTCTACCGGTTTATCAATTAATCACCAAACGCAGCACGGTTGAGGATGCCACCTGGTTCAGCAAATACGGCGGCTCCGATTATCCGTGGCAAGGCACCCTCGCTTACGACGGCAAGGTTTACGACCATATCCGGTTCCGGCCGCGCGGCGGCGTGTGGCGTTACGCGATGGGCAAGAACATGTGGAAGTTTGATCTGAATCGCGGGCACGATTTTCAGTTTCGTGACAACTGGGGCAACAAGATCAAAACGGGCTGGACCAAGGTGAATCTCGGCGCGTCGATCCAGCAGGGCGACTACCAGCACCGCGGTGAGCACGGGATGTTCGAATCGGTCGGCATGCGGCTGTTCAACCTCGCCGGGGTGCCCGGTCCTCACTCGGCGTTCGTTCAGTTGCGTATCATCGATGAAGCCGGTGTAGTGGATGTGGGCGATCAATATCGCGGCGATTTCTGGGGCGTGTATCTCGCCCTGGAACAGGAGGACGGCCGTTTTCTCGACGAACACGATCTGCCCGACGGCAATCTCTACAAAATGGAATCCGGCACCGGCACGCTGAACAACACCGGCCCGTTCGGACCGACCGACAAATCGGATCTCAACTTCTTCCAATCCCAATATAACGGCGACGAGTATCTGAACCGCGACGTCGCATGGTGGCGAACGAACCTGAACCTGAACGCCTACTACGGTTATCAAACCGTCGTGCAAGGCATCCACCATTACGACATCGCCGACGGCAAAAACTACTTCTTCTACCGAAATCCCGAGACACAACTTTGGCAGACCGTGCCGTGGGATCTTGATTTGACGTGGGGTGACAACATGTATCGCAGCGGTCAGCAGGGCGGCAACGAGCCGTTCAAGCTCCGTGTGCTCGACAACTTTTCCTTCCCCGGCTTGCATCCCGAGCTGAGCACCGAATTCCGCAACCGCGTTCGCGAGATTCGCGATCTGCTGTTCAATGATGATCAGGGATTCGCGTTGCTCGACGAATATGCCCGGCTGCTCCAGGGCACGAACGCGGGGCCGACCTTGCTCGATGCCGATCGTTTTCAGTGGGACTACAACCCAATTATGGTCGACGGCTCGATCGTCAACACGGGAAAGGCCGGGCACGGTCGTTTCTATCAACAGGGCACGCCCACCAAGGACTTTGCCGGCATGGTGCAGTTGATGAAAAACTACCTGACCTATCGCGCGACCGATCCGACGTTCTCGCTCGATGTGATTGCGAATGATCCGTCGATCACGGCGACGCCCAACATCAGTTATTCCGGCCCGGCAGGTTTTCCGGCCAATCAACTGCAGTTCCAATCATCGGGTTTCAGCGGTGCCGGATCGTTCACCGCGATGGAATGGCGGCTGGGTGAAATCACCGACGCCAACAGTCCGGGCTACGATCCCGGCAAACCGCATCGCTACGAAATTGAAGCGGACTGGGAAAGCGGACCGCTGGCCGCCTTCAATTCGATCACCGACATTCCGGTCGGCATTACGCGGGTGGGCCGGACCTACCGGGCCCGCGTCCGGTTCATCGACGATCAGGGCCGGGCAAGTCATTGGTCGGCGGCGGCGCAGTTTGTCGTCGGCGAACCGGTCAGCGCCGGTGAGCTCGTGCAGTCATTGCGCGTGACTGAATTGATGTTCAATCCCGCGCCGGGCAAGTTCGAATACGTGGAACTGCACAACATCAGCACCACCACCGCGCTCGATCTGGCGGGGGTAAAGTTCACGCAGGGCATCGACTTCACTTTTCCGCCCGGCACGATCCTTCCCGCGAACAGTTACCTCGTCGTGATTCCGACGGCCGACCACCCCGCGTTTCGCACGGCTTACGGGCTGTCCGGATCGGTGCCTTTGATCGGACCGTTCGCGGGAAATCTGGCCAACGATGGCGAAACACTGACGCTACGCACGGCGGTCGGCGGTTCAGACATTGTGTCGTTCACGTACGGCGACGGACGCGGCTGGCCGGTCGCGGCGGATGGGGCCGGGCATTCGTTGGTCTTCGCGGATTCCGCCGAGGTGCTTTTACGACAATCGAATGGCGCGGGCAATTATCCCGGCAACTGGCGGGCGAGCGCGTTCATCGGAGGATCGCCTGGGAAAAGTGATCCAACTGCGAGCCAATCGCTGCGAATTAACGAGATTGCAGCGCATACCGACTACAACGATCCGCTCAAGCCGGAGTATGATTCGAATGACTGGATCGAATTGATGAACACGCAATCGGCCACCCTTATTCTCTCCGGCAATTGGTATTTGAGTGATGACCCTTCGAATCTTGCCAAGTGGAATATCCCTTCTTCGGCCAACGGATTTCTGCCGTTAGGCACTCGGTCTTACGACGAGGTGGACGATTTCCATTCGCCGATCACCAGTGGCTTTGGATTAAATAAGGCTGGCGAACAAATTTTCCTCTCGCACCTGCCCGGCAACAACTCTGATCGCGTGGTCGATGCCGTGTCGTTCAAAGGACAGGAAAACGGCTGGTCGCTCGGGCGCGAACCGGGCGGTGCCGAACGCTGGTTCGCGTTGGACAATCCGACCCGCAGTTCGGCAAACGCCGTCGCACCCGTTCAACCGCTCATTTCCGAAATCATGTTTCACCCGCCGGATGCGGCCGGTGGCGGCGACAATTCGCTCGACGAGTTTGTTGAACTCCACAATCCGACGGGGTCACCGATCGCGCTCGAAAGCCTTGACGGCGGCTGGCGGTTAAACGGCGACATCGGTTTCACATTCCCGGGCGGAACCTTGCTGCTCGCGGGCGAGCGCGTGCTGGTCGTGAATTTCAACCCGGCCGTCACGGTTCGATCCAACGCGTTTGTAAACGCGTACAATTTGGGTCCGGCATCCCCACGGATGTTTGGTCCGTACTCCGGCAAGCTCGGCAACAGCTCCGACCGGATCGCCCTAGAGCGGCCGCAGGCCCCGGACGCGCCGGACGCGCCCGGGGATTCCCTTTCGTGGGTCATCGTGGACGAAGTGATTTACGCGGACAATCTGCCGTGGCCCGCCCGCGCCGCCGACGGATTCGGCGCGTCATTGCACCGGCTCGCCGTTCTGAGTCACGGAAGCGATCCGGCCAACTGGACCTCCGCCGCCCCCGGACCGGGACTAGCCTTCGCGCCGGGAACCACTCCCAGCATCACCGGCCAACCGGCTGACATCAGCGTGAACGGCGGTGCCAACGCGATCTTCAGCGCCTCCGCCACCGGCTCCGCACCGCTGCGTTACCAATGGCTGCACAACGACGATCCGATCGCCGACGAAACGGGCGCTTCACTGCAACTGCCCGACGTGCAACCGGGAGCGGAGGGTCGTTATTCCGTTTTGGTTTTTAACAATTTTGGTTCCGTATTTTCACGGGAAGCCGCGCTCTCGCTGACCGTATTGCCAACCATCCTCGCCCACCCGCAAAGCCGGACGGTGAACGGCGGCGCTCCGGTGATGTTCAGTGTTTCCGCCGAAGGTTTCGGAACGTTGAGTTATCAATGGTGGTTCAACGGCGGGCCGATTCCGGGCGCAACGGGATCCTCGCTCGCCATCGCCAGCGCCGGTTTGCAACACGTTGGAAACTACAGTGTGCTCGTGACCCACGACTACGGCAGCCGGACCAGTTCGGTCGCGAGCCTGCAGGTGCTCGTTGCTCCAAGCATCGTTCAACAACCGCACGGTCCGACCGTTTACAGCGGAGAAAATGTTCTGCTGTCCGTCGTCGCCACGGGCACGCAGTCGCTCGGTTATCGGTGGGAACGCAATGGCAGTTTCCTCACAACGACTCCTTCCGGCACGCTCGCGCTGAACAATGTGCAACCGGTCGACGCGGGCAATTACCGTGTCACCGTCACAAATGGCATCGGCGCAGACGCGGTCAGCCAGGTCGCCGCGTTGACCGTGCTGGACGGCACCGATTCCGATGACGACCAGCTGCCGGACGTTTGGGAACTAAGTTTCACCAACAGCCTCACCGTCTTGAGCGACAGCTCGGACAATGACGACGATCAGATGACCGGCCTCCAGGAATTCATCTCCGGCACGGATCCGCTGGACGCGACCAGTTACCTGCACGTCCGGCAGCTGGATGAATACCTCGCCGTGGACGGCACAACGTTGCTCTCCTTTGAAGCAGCGCCCGGAAAAAGTTACACGATCGAATACCGGAACGATTTTGAGAACTCAGCCTGGACCCGCCTGACCGACCTTTCCACCAGCGACGCGACCGAATTGAAAAACATCATCGACCCGTCCGCCGCCAGTTCTCCAAACCGATTCTATAGATTGGTCACCCCGAGGCAGTAGGAAACTGCTTCCAGCCTGTCGCTTCGGCGTTTCTCACTCTCGACCCCACCTCACTGCGCAGGGATCGTGATGGTCGGAAGCTTATCCTGAGCTCCTGAGTCCGCGAGCGTGAACAGAAACAGGATCGAGGAAAACGTCCGCTTCGAATGCCAGTCGTCGTTCGCGATCCAGAACCACTCCCTCTCGTATTGGACCTTCGCTTACACATCGTCCGGATGATCCTTTCCTCTTTCGACTCGCAGCAGCGGAGTGAGGTCTCCCCGTCCACCAGCAACGGCTGGAGCGGGGTGAGATTGCGTTCGGCGTGGGATTCGGGAATCTCCACTCCCAGAGCCATCGCCGTAAGCATCTGCGAAAGTGATCGGGTTCCCACAGACAGCTCCCCGGGGCCGCCGGGCAACGGCGAGGACAGCAGGCGAAACTCCTGTTCGTTCCTGGCCAGCCCGAGCAGTTCGTGCACTTCAGCGATACTCTCCTTGATCGCCGGGGTCGCCTTGTCATCGCGGAAAAACACCACTTACTGCGGCTTGGCGTTGGTGCTTTCAACGGTTGGCATTCCCACCGCGCCGGCGTCCTGAATATCCGTCAGCAGTGTCAGCAGCCTGAAGAACTCCGGATCCGCCACCCGCTTGGACCCGATGCGCACCGGCTGGTTGCGCAGTCCGTTGAATGAATCCACGCCCAGTTCGAGGATGAAGTCAGCCGAATAACCGGACTGGATCAACGAGAATATTTTCTCGGGCTTGATGGGCGTGAGGAACCCCGACAGAAAACGATCACCGGTAAGCGGCGTGTAGGTGATGGTTGGACGATCCGTGTAACGGACTCCCGCCCCCATCGTCGCGCGGTTCCCCAAAAGCGCGCCCGAGGAGGAAAGTAGCCCCCCGAGGTTGCCGGTGGTTTCCATCGTGTAACCGCTGACCACCTGCCCGACATCGAGCAAGATCGGGAGGTCCAGATAGCGCACCTTCACGATGTTCAACAACATCTGGTTCTTCCACGATTCCGCCAGCGCGGAACTGTAGTCGAACCGGTCTCGCGGAATGGTCTTTGGACTGATCGACTTGCAGCCGGTGCCCAGAACGAGCAATTCCGAAAAAGCGCATAGAGCAAAGCGCCCATGCCCAACACTCCTACCGCCACCAACGTGAAACCGATCACTTCAGAACGCTCGCCCGGTTGTCGCGCAACAAGGAACAGCACGAGCAACAGTATGCCGGAGCCCTGAATCAGACGAATCACAGTCTTGGTGCTCATCTCAAAGGGCACATCTATTAACTAACTCAAAACGAAAACAGGCGTCAAAAACCCCTTGTTTTACGGCATCGATCTTCAAAGCAACTAAGTTAATAGCTGTGCCCCAAAGCCAGCCTGCCAGATCAGTTCGCGCCCGCCACGCTCATCTGCATTCCGTAGATACCCTTGCTGGCGGTGATGAACAGAAGCTTCCGATCCTTGCCACCGAAAGCGACGTTGGCGGTCCAACCTTGCGGCACGTCGATGTGTTCGATCTGCTTGCCCGTCTTGTCGAACACCGTGACGCCGCGACCGGTAAGATATACGTTGCCCTCCTTGTCGATCGTCATGCCATCCGAACCGAGGTCGCAGAAGAGCTTCTTGTTCGTGAGTGAACCGTCGGCGTGAATGTCGTAACTGTAAGTTTTTCTCCCACCGATGTCCGCGACGTAAAGCGTCTTGCTGTCCGGCGTGCCGACGATCCCGTTCGGCTGCTTGAAATCCGTGATGAC
The DNA here is from genome assembly GCA_041689265.1 of Verrucomicrobiota bacterium. GTDB lineage: Bacteria > Verrucomicrobiota > Verrucomicrobiia > Limisphaerales > RI-55 > JBDNGP01. The sequence continues at coordinate 7,877 of JBDNGP010000228.1, read as the reverse complement.
TTTGACCGGAGTTTTCGAGCCCTTGGCCAGAAAGTAAACGTACTCGCCTTCCATCTGCGTCGCCTTGCTGCGTTGCCAGTAGTCGCGGGCATAAAGCGGGTCCGTGAAATACATACCGCCGTCCGGACGAATCCAGAGGTCATTCGGACCATTCATCAATTTACCGCCAAGATCGGTCAACATTACCGTGACCTTCCTGTCGGGGGAGATCGACCACAGTTCGTTCTTCCCGTCCGCACAGGCGATCAGATTACCGTCGTGATCGACGTAGGTTCCGTTCGAGCGACCCGCCGGTTTGAGCCAGTCCTCGACGGTGCCGTCGGCGGCGTTCCATTTTACAATGCGGTCGTTGGGCTGATCGGTGAAGTAGATGTTGCCGTCCTTGTCGACGGCGGGCCCCTCGGTGAAGGCGTATTCGCCAGCGAGTTTCTGCAGCGTCGCCCCCGGTGCGATGACCGAAGTCTCGGCGGCCGACGACGAGAGAAGTGAAGCGCCCAACATCAGCAGGCAACCGACAGTTGAAAGGGTGGGTGAATGCATGGACGGATACTGTTTTAAGCCGGAGAAAATGTCACGCCCACAAGTTCTGCGCGCCAGTCGCGCTTACCGATGTCACTCCGGCCGTTCACCTCAACCGCACATACGCGCTTCACATTCACCAGCTTGCCGGTGATATTCAGTCCAGCAATCGGGAAGGTCTGCAGCTGACAGCATTCGTGGGGAGATCGGAAAAAAGAGATGCAAAATCCTATCGATTGTCCACGTCGAGTGCCTATTGGACCTCAGCATTACCCACCGCTACGGACAATCCCCTCGGGATTCATTTCACTCCCACACGGAATTTGCGGGCAACACACAATTCTTGCGCTTTGTGGAGTCTCCCGAACCCCACATCAATCCCTAACAAATTCTAAGGAAGCGCTGATTAAATCCGCGCAAGAAAGAGAAACCGCTAATGGGCGCTCATTCGCGCTAATCTTCGGAAACTCTTGCCTGTGAAATGAGCGGAAATCAGCGCCGATTAGCGGTTCCAAAGTCGTCGCGGGATTAAATCAGCGGTTCCCTAATGCGCATCGTTCCCGTTTGAATCCGGCGTCTGAGAGCGATGCGCGGCCGCCGACTCAAGCGTCTGGATGATGGTGAAATAGGTTCTTCTTTCCATCCACAACAGCGTGACGATGCAACAACCCACCACGATCAACGCGGCATAGGCGCTCCAGAGCATCCAGAACACGTCGCCAACTGTCATGTCGATCAGGAGAAAATCATCCCGCTATTCAACAGCAATTGCCCGGCCCGCGATCTCGCTCAAACGTGAGGAAAAAAGGAACCCGACCACCAGCATCAGCCCCAGCAAACCGAGGCCACCAACCACGCAGAAAGTCGGCGAGCACCACGGCTTGAGGCTCTGCCTGCCAACCCACCGTACCCATCTCTCTTTTCGATTCATTGGCTTGTCCATAAAGCCGACCGTTCAATCCACCGGTTCCCAACCCTTGCCGGGAATGAACTCCCGCGCGCCCTTGTTGGTGCTGCACGCCGTCCCGGAAAAGGCCAGCACCGCGATCAGAAGCAGGAGCCAGCAAAGCGATTTTGATTTCATGGAACGGACACTAAACGGCATTGTCATTTGCGCAAGTCTGATGCACGTTAGGTCGCGAAATGGACGCCCCGGAAACGACAGTCAAAAGCTTGAAAGGTCAGTTCCTGCTGGACGGCGGGAAGCTGCGGGGCTCCTACTTTCATCGGACGGTCGTCCTGATCTGCCAGCATGACGAGGAGGGTGCCTTCGGCCTCGTCGTCAACCGTGCCAGCGACAACGACGTCGGTGACCTGATTCTCGCCGATCTGCCGGACGCGATGAAGGAACAAAAACTGTTCGCCGGCGGTCCCGTACAGCCCGCAGCTCTCAGTTATCTCCACACCAACGGTTTTATTCCCGACGTCAGTATTCTGCCGGACCTTCAGATTGGCCATTCTCTCGAAGAACTTGTCGATATTGGGGAATCCTATTCACCCGAAAAACAGGTGCGCATCTTCGCCGGATACGCCGGCTGGAGCACCGGACAGCTGGAGGATGAAATGAAGCGCGAATCCTGGCTGACCCATCCCGCCACGTCCGAGCTGATCTTCCGCACCCCGTCCGATCTTCTCTGGAAGACCATCATGCAAAAAATGGGCTGGCAACAACGCCTCTTCGCCGACAGCCCTGACGATATTTCGTGGAACTGAACTCGGATTTCTTTAGCCACGGATTGAACACAGATGAAACACGGATAAGAACTGTTCACCACGGACGCACGGAGGACACGGAGAGTTTCTGACTGCCAGTCTTCGATTTCGCGGCTATTGAAGTCTCTGTGCTCTCCGCGCCACCGTGTTTGATGTCCCCAATCTGTGTTCAATCCATGTTCATCCGTGGCTAAAAACTACCCCTTCTTCGATTTTCGTTTTCGCCCAGCGGCTTTCGGATATTTCGTGGGGGTTGTCGCCTCGCTTTTGCCGTCGAAGCGGCGTTTCAGTTCGTTCACCTGATCACGGAGCAAGGCCGCCTTTTCGAACTCCAGTTTGTTGGCGGCGGTCAACATCTCACCCTCCAGTTCGCGAATCGTTTCCGTGACATCGAAATCCACACCGGATTCGCGCAGCCCCATCTCGTTTTTGCTGGCACTTCCCCTGGCAGAGGACAAGCCGTCCTCGACCGCGCGGACGACGCTTCGCGGCGTGATGTTGTGTTCCAGATTGTATTTCACCTGGCGCTCACGACGGTAGTCCGACACGGTGAGAAATTTCTGGATGCTCTTGGTCACGACGTCGGCGTAGAGAATCACTTTTCCGTGCAGATGCCGCGCCGCGCGGCCCGCGGTCTGGATCAGGCTCGTCGCGCTGCGCAGGTATCCCTCCTTGTCCGCATCAAGAATTGCCACGAGCGAAACCTCCGGCAGGTCCAGACCTTCTCGCAAAAGATTGATCCCGACCAACACATCGAACTCGCCCTTGCGCAATGATCGAAGAATTTCCACCCGTTCGATCGCGCCAATTTCACTGTGCAGATAACGCACCTCGATCCCGACGTCGCGCAGGTAATCCGTCAGTTCCTCCGCCGTCCGTTTGGTCAACGTGACCACTAACGTCCGTTCGTTGGCTTCAACGCGCTGCCGCACCTCCTCGATCAAATCATCGATCTGGCCCTTCAACGGACGGATGACCGCGGGCGGATCGATCAGTCCGGTCGGGCGCACGATGAGCTCCACGACCTGCCCGTTGGCCCATTGAATTTCGCGCTCCGCAGGTGTTGCGCTGACGTAGATGGTCTGCCCTTTGATTTCCTCGAATTCCTCGAAGTTCAACGGCCGGTTGTCGAGCGCGCTCGGCAATCGAAAACCGTGTTCGACCAGTACAGTTTTTCGTGAACGATCACCGGCGTGCATCCCGCCAATCTGGGAAACAGTTACGTGCGATTCATCAATCACGAACAATGTGTCGTCTGGCAAGAAATCCAACAATGTGTGCGGTCGCGAACCCGGCGGACGCTGTGCAATGTGCCGCGAATAATTCTCGATGCCGGAGCAGAAGCCCATCTCCTCCATCATTTCGAGATCGTATTCCGTGCGCATCTTGATGCGTTGCGCTTCGAGCAACTTCCCGACTTTTTCCAGCTCGGCGATGCGATTACCCAGTTCCTCGCGGATGGTGAGAATCGCCCGTTTCATTTTGTCCGACGTGGTCACGAACTGTTTGCTTGGATAAATGGTGACGGCATCGAGCGCTTCAATTTTATTCCCCGTCAACGGTTCGAAACGCGTGATGCGTTCGATTTCTTCACCGAAGAATTCAATCCGAATCGCCTCCTCCGCGTAGGCCGGATAAACCTCCACCACATCGCCGCGCACGCGAAAATGGCTGCGCTGGAATTCGATGTCGTTGCGACTGTATTGGATGTCGACCAACCGGCTGAGCAGTTGTTCGCGACTCAGTTCCTGCCTGACCTTCATCGGGATCACCATCGCCTCGTAATCCTCCCGGCTGCCGATGCCGTAAATGCACGACACGCTCGCGACGACCACCACGTCCCGACGCGAAAACAGCGAACTCATCGTGGAAAGCCGCAGCCGCTCGATCTCGTCATTCACACTCGAATCTTTTTCGATGAACGTGTCCGTGCGCGGGATGTAGGCCTCGGGCTGATAGTAATCGAAGTAGCTGACGAAATACTCGACCGCGTTGTTGGGAAAGAAGCTCTTAAACTCCGCGTAAAGTTGCGCCGCCAACGTTTTGTTGTGCGAAAGCACCAACGTCGGGCGGTTCACTCTCGCGATGACGTTGGCAACCGTGAACGTTTTCCCCGAGCCGGTCACGCCCAGCAGAACCTGATGCTGTTTGTCCGCCGCAAGCCCGGCGACCAGCGCATCGATCGCCTGCGGTTGATCCCCCGCCGGCGGAAATGGTGAAACAAGTTCGAACACGGTAGGGAGTGTCGGGAAGGAACGGCACGGCGTCAACTTGCGCGATTGAAACGGGTGCATTTGAAACCGTGGAGCGGGTAGGGCAACGCTCCTGCGGAGCCCATTTCAAAGCCCAGAAGGGACGGCACTTCCCGAGGGTGCGCTCCGTCGGAGCTTTAGTCAGGGCTCCTCGGGAGCTGCGCCCTACCATTCTTTCCAATTCGGCGCGCGCGGAGCGACGACGCCCTCCCCGCAAGAGTGCTCGTCAAGCGCCTGCCCTAATTCAAATTGCGCATTGAGCCGATGACCTTAATCTGGTGTCATGCGGCAAATGTCCACCAAGTGTCTCTTGCTCATGACCAGTTCACTTTTCCGCCTCCCGCAAAATGTCCGGCTTCGGTTGGTTGTCGCCGCGTTGTGGTGTTGCGTTGTCGGTTTCGCCAAAGCCGAAACACCGCCCACCGCAGCACCGCCGAACATCGTGTTGATCATCTCCGACGATCAGGCCTGGAATGATTACGGGTTTATGGGGCATCCCGAAATCAAAACGCCCCGGCTCGACCGGCTGAAGGAGCAGTCCCTCTTTTTTCCGCGCGGCTACGTACCGACCAGCCTGTGCTGCCCGAGCCTGGCGACAATCATCACCGGCCTGTATCCGCACCAGCACAAGGTCGTCTGCAACGATCCGCCGAATCCGCAGGGTCTGCCGCGAGGCGAATTCTATAAAACGGAGACTTATCGTGACGGGCGCGAACAAATGTCCCGGTTTCTCGAGGAAGTCGACACCCTGCCGCGTTTGCTCCAGCAGAAAGGCTACGTGAGTTTGCAGACGGGCAAGTGGTGGCAGAACCATTTTTCACACGGCGGTTTTACCCACGGCATGACGCAGGGGGATGAGGACAAAGGCGGCCGTCACGGGGATGTCGGACTCAAGATCGGACGTGAAACCATGGAGCCGATCCATGAATTCGTTAAAGAAGCGGTGCGGGACAAGAAACCCTTTCTGGTCTGGTACGCGCCGTTTCTGCCACATACGCCGCACACACCTCCCGAACGGTTGATCGAGAAATATCGCGCCGTGGCGCCGACCGAGAAGATCGCACGTTATTGGGCCACGGTGGAGTGGTTCGACGAGACCTGCGGCCAACTCCTTGATTTTTTGGATGAACAAAAACTGAGCGACAACACGATAGTCGCCTATGTCGCGGACAATGGCTGGATCACCGATCCGATCACGGGCCACTACGCGCCGCGTTCAAAACAAAGTTCGTACGACGGCGGGTTGCGGACTCCGATCATGCTGCGCTGGCCAGGCCGCATTGCGCCGCGCGAAGTGGACCTCCCGGTGAGCAGCGTGGATCTGATGCCGACGTTGCTTCGGCTCGCCGGAGCGCCCGTTCCCGATTCATTGCCGGGCGAGGATCTGTTGAATCTTGATGCGCTAAAGAAACGCAACACGGTTTTCGGCGCGTGCTTTACCCATGACGGCGTCGATCTCGGCAATCCAGCGACCGGCCTGCGCTGGCGCTGGGTGGTTCAGGGTGATTGGAAACTGATTCTGCCCGCACCGCAAAACGAACCGGACGGCGAACCCGAACTGTACCGGATCACCACCGATCCGTTTGAACTAAAGAACCTCGCTGACAACGAATCCGAACGCGTCATCCAGCTTCAGCGACTGGCTGATCAATGGTGGAACGGAACGCCGTGAATGACCGGTGTTGCGCTGCACGGCGACGTGGCAAACCGAAGATTTGCCCCACCCTTTTCCGATTCAGTTCAGAGGAAAGCTCAACCACAGATGAACACCGATAAACACAGATTCTTCTGGCGTCGGCTGTCTACCGTGGTTGTAACCGGAAAATGAGTTGGACTGCGCGGAGCGACGATCCCTACCCTCCCCACGTTTTCAATCGCTCCCCTGGAATCTGCGTTCATCTGCGGTTTCTCAACTGCATCGTTGGCTAACAATTCCTAACCGGTCGGCCGGAATCTATTTCTTCGCCTGCACCCGGTTCCCCGCCGGATCAATGATCGTTGGAGTGATGAATACGATCAGATTCTTCCGCACCGGCGTGCGTGTCTCCGACCGAAACATTCTTCCGACAAGCGGGATGCTGCCGAGCACCGGCACCCTGTCTTTGGTAACCTCGACGATGTCCTGCGTCATTCCGCCGAGCACAATGGTCTGCCCGTCCCAAACTGAAGCGACCGTGCTGGCCTAGCGAAGATTATACCGCGGTTTGGGAGTGGGCAGCATGACCGCATCCTCGTTCTTGTCCGGTTGATAAACCGCATGAGTCGCGCCCGGATCGTCGTAGCCGACGAACTGTGACAGCGTCGCGATCACCGTCATCTCGATCCGTGAATTGTCGGCGGACACCCGGGGAATGACGTCGAGCACGGGACCAAATTCCATGGGTTTGGTAACGGGATATAGCCCGGATTCGTTGGTGGTCACGTCAGTGATGATCGTTTGAATGTTCACGGATTTAATCTGGGTCTGGCGGCCGCTGAGGGTGGTCACCCGGGGAGCAAACATGATGTCCACACCTTTCCGCCGGTCTAGGGCGGTGATGACCACCCTGAACTGCGGATCAGTCAAGATTCCAGTCACGGACAATGACTCGGGTGCGTTGGTGATCGTGCTCCCCTCCGGTGTGACGTTTCCGTCTGTCACTGATGGCGCGCCCGGCGGTGGAAACGTTCCCCCAGTATTGGTCGGTGTCAGCTGTGAACCACCTGAAGTCGCGGCACCGCTGTTCGGGCCAGTCACTGTGTTTCCCAAAATCCAGCCGAATCCCAGACTGTGGGTGTCCTGTTCGGAGATCTCGACGAACCGGGTTTCAATCGTAACCTGCGCCGGCGCTTCGTTGATCACCGCCACGGCCGTCTCGATGATCTCAAGATCTGCCGTTGTCGCCCTGACCAAAATCATCCCGGTTCGATCATTGAAATAAACCATCTTCGGAGCAGCGATCTCCACACCCACGCTACTAAGATATTCAACGAGCGCCAGATTCGCCAGTTGTTGGTCCATCCCGGACTGGCCCATAAACAATTGCCCGTTCATTGGTTTCCAACCATTGGATTGTTTGAAGGAATCCGTTGCGTCGTTGTCGGGAACCGAGTGTGTGTCGGCCGCCCTCAGCGTGTCCGTGTCCGTGTTGAAAGCTTCGATCAGATCGGGTCGTTTCGTTCTAACGAATCTCTCCAGCTCCTGCTTGAACCAGTTCGGCTCCACCTTGTAGCTGCGGGTAAACAATTCAGCTTGAGGCGTTGATACGATTTCCCGCCGTTTCTGAGTTCGTGACCTCAAAGGGAAGATCAATACACTACAAGGCATGAGGGGGAGGGACTGGTGGAGGGAGCCCGAAGGGCGACCGGAACCAGTCCCTCCCCTTGGCGTTCGCAAAATGAAACGGACAACAT
>JBDNGP010000227.1:0-22506 GCA_041689265.1 Verrucomicrobiota bacterium | reverse complement strand
TTTCCTGACAGGCGCGGGGACGACCGACCTGCTGCCGGGGGCGGTGGTGACATTTAACGGTGGTGACAAGTTCATCAATGACGGCCACCGGTTGTTGAACCGCTCGACGATGGATTTGACCATCGGTCGCCTTTTCATCGGGAACCAGTCCGTGGCTGGTGCCCGCTTTGAGAACGTCGGCACGCTGAACATTTCAGGTGAGGCTGATTTGGAGTGGTGGAATTTCAGCGGCGCCCGCCCCGTCAGCTTTGTCAACGGTGGCATCATGAACAAGGCCGGCGTGGGAACCATTACCGAGATCAATGTGCCCTGGTCTAATTCCGGCGTGGTCAATCTGAACGAAGGCTCATTACTGGTCACGCAGGGAATTACGCAGTCGGGCACGGTGGTGCTGGCCAGCGGGGCAACCCTGCGCATCAACGGCGGCACTTCGACGGTTTCGGACACCACGTTGTTCGCGGGCGACGGCACGATCAACTTCGAGAACGGCACGCTGCTGACGTCGGCGGATGCGGTCATCGGCACCGCGGTAAACTTCCAGGCTGGCACTTGGGGCGGCACCAACCTGCTGACGATCTCGCGTTCACTCAACTGGACCGGCGGTGCCATGGATGGCGCGGGCATCACCGAGATTGCGGCGGGCGCGGTAGCTTCGCTGGTGGGTGGGGACAAGCGGTTGCGCAATGGCCACAGGCTGCTCAATCGTGGAACCATCACGATGTCAGCCGGCCGGCTATTCTTGAGTAATCCCAACACGGCAGGTGCCACTCTCGACAATCTGGGCACACTGAACTTCGAGGGAGAGGCTGATCTTATTTGGGAAAACTTCTCCAGCACGCGACCGGTGAGCTTCATCAATCGGAGTACGATGACGAAGACTGGTGCCGGCACGCTTTTGGAGATCACGGTGCCTTGGATCAACGAGGGTGCGTTGAATCTCGTGGCGGGGACAATTCGTGCGACCGAAGGACTGAATCATTCCGGTGCTTTGCAACTCGACGGTGGTACGCTGCTTCGAATCAACGGTGCCGTCTCGACATTCTCGGCCGCCTCCACCACCACGGGAACAGGTACCGCCCAGTTGCAGTCGGGCACCTTGAACATTGGCGAAGAGGTGACCATCAGCGCGCCGTTTGAACAGCTCGCCGGCGATGTGGATGGTGTCGGCAGACTGATCCTGTCTGGCGGTTTCAACTGGACCGGCGGAAACATGAACGGCGCGGGAACGACCGAGATTGTTACTGGCACCACGGCAACACTTGCCGGCGGCGACAAACGGCTGCGCAACGGGCGCACGTTGCTCAACCGTGGAACAATTACCATGTCTGCCGGACGGCTTTTCCTGAGCAACCCTTCGATCGCCGGCGCGAAACTGGACAACGAAGGGATCCTGAATCTTGAAGGTGAGGCGGATATTGCGTGGGAGAATTTCTCCGCCACGCGACCGGTCAGTTTCGTGAACCGTGGCACGCTGAACAAATCAGCCGGCGGCACTTCCGACATCCTGGTGGCGTTCACGAACACTGCCGCGATCGTCGTGACGGAAGGCACTCTGGGGGTCCGGGAGAATTCGTCGCTGAATGGTTCCGTGAACATCGAGAGCGCAGGAGGATTCAACCTTTTCGCTGGTAATCACATCTTCGAGGTTGGCCTCGTGTGGAGCGGGAGCGGCACGCTCACCATTGCACGACCGGTGACACTGCGTGAGCCGGTGAACTTTGGCGACCTGATCGTCCACTTCAATTCCGGCGCCACCGTGTCCGGAGCCTTCGCCATCAGCAACACGGTTGATGGCGAGTTGCACGTCAACCAGACGATGACCTTCCCTGGCGACCTGTCGATCGGCGGATTGCTCAAGATCGCCAACGCCGCCCACACGGTGACTATTGTCGGCACTTTGACCCTGGCGAATACGGGTACGATCGACAACGCCGGCACCTTGCGCGCGGGCGCCTTCACGGATCAGAGCGGAACAATCATCGGCAATCCTCCGGTGGTCATCGGCCTTGCACCAATCGGTGTGGTCAGTTTCCAAAGCATTCAATTGGCGGGCGGCGCTAAACTTCAGACCGAGGGCGGCGGAGCGCGGGAGGTTGTTCTCGTGTGGGAAGCGGCATCGCCTGTTGGATACGAGGTGGAGATGAGTTACGATTTGAAGACGTGGCTGCCCTTGGGGGCGCAACCTCGATCAAACGGTTTTGGGACATGGACAACCCGGGCAGTCGTGTCGTCGTCGGAGGCCTGTTTTTTCCGAATCCGCTGGGTGGGCGGGAGTATGGTTTACGAGAAGTAGAGCCCGACATCGACCGCAGGCGCACGAGCTGCGTCGATTGGACCTTTCAATGGCGGGTGTGCTGTCGGCTGGCAGTCAAACGGCCCCGAGATTTTTCACCCGAAGCGGAGGGAATCCAATCGATCGTCGAGTGATTCGTTTCGCGGGGCGGCAATCGAGAAAGGGAAGCCGGGTGGTTTTGGGTTCAGCGACAGCACTACCGGTTTACTGACAGTTTCACTGACATCGGGGCCTTTTTCTCCTCTTCAGGTGTTACAACCAGTTCCAAATCACATCGTTGGAAAGTGGCGGAAGGGGAGGGATTCGAACCCCCGTTACGGTTACCCGTAAACCTGATTTCGAGTCAGGCGCCTTCGACCAACTCAGCCACCCTTCCCGCCGGGGCGCTGTTATTAATTCATTCTGTACGTGTCTGCAATGTGTTTTCGTCATTCACGCGCGGTATGTTCTGTTTCGTCGCGAATTGAGCTGCTTTCGGTTCAGGCATTTTCTCTGCTTGAAGAAGGGGTTGGTGCGGATTTGGTTTTGTTGTCGGTCCACTCAGATCATTTACGGACGCGACGCGATCCCGGGTCGCTGTTCGTTAGTGTTTGAAGAATAATCAGTTACATATTGATATGAAAAACGTGGGAAATGGATTCTGCTACAGCTTGTTGCTGACGTATCTGATCGCTGGTCTCAGCGAAACGCTGGTAATGGGACAGCCCGAGTCGTTCGGCAATCCCAGAATGGACCGGGCGATGGCGATCAATTCGATCGCCAATCTGAGGGTCGCCGAGCAATCGGAGGACGGGACGGAGCTGACACTGGTGATGAAATACACCTACAACGGTCATGCGGGCGCAAATGCACTGTTGGTGCCGATCATCGATCGCAAGGATCAACCGTCGGCGGGCGGCTGGTTTGGCGCGGACATGGTGACGGTGCCGACTGGAAGCGGTCCGGTGTCGATCAAGGTGAAGTTCTTCAACGATGAACCCGGCGTGCCACAGACCTTTGAAACGGACCGCGTGCGGGTGTTGATTCTGAACCACTCCGGTTCGTCGATCATCGGCGGAAAGAATCTGTTGAAAACGGTTCAGTGGGGCCGGGAGGACGCGGTCGCGCGAAAGATCTTGAGCGGGCCGGGCGAGGCCCGGGAGCAGCTGATTCAACTTGCGGACGAGGCGGAGGAGCGGGCCCGGAATCAAGCCCGGTTGGCGGCGGAGGCCGAGGCGGTGGCGCTGAAGAAAATAGAATCTAGCTCGAACGAGCAGCAGAAGACGGAGGCTCAGCTGGTGGCTGACAAGAACGCCAGAACCAAGACCGACGCGGCGGCGCGGGCGACGGAGGCGGCGCTGATCAAGAAAGAGCAGAAGGAGCTTCTGACTAACTTGAATTCACCCGGGAGCCAGCCGGAGAAGGCAGTCGATCTGAAGACTCGCATCACCAATGTAGAGATTGTCAATCGCAGTCGCGACCGGAGCCGGATGACGCTCGGGATCGAGTTCGAGCTCAAGGACAAGTTTGATTTCACACCATTGATTGGAGCGAAGATCCAGTCGTCCGACGTCGTGGGTTCGGCGGCCTTCTTCAAAAGCATGCCGGTGGAGGTGGGTCGGCGGAAGCAATTCGTCCTGCTGCCGGTCGAGTTTGCGCCCCCGGAAAACTCGCCGCATCAAACTCTGGTGACAGACAAGGTCATCGTCTACGTGACCGATGAATCGGGCGCGAGGGAGATTCCTTTGGATACCGCGACGCTTCTGCTGGCCTGGGGCGCGGCCGGTGCCGCCGATTCCGTTGCGCGTGACGCCGGATCAATCGTGCTTCAGGAATTCCGCCAGCGAAACGGTCAGAGTGGCTACGCTACCGTGAAGTATCATCTGCCGACTGGAAGCGGTCAGTTGCGCGTCCGCGTTTTCGATTCGAGCCGGCCTGAAAGTGTTTCATGGTTTGAAACGGATGTTGTTCCCATCGGGTCCGGTCACGGTCTGGAACTGGTGCCGGTGGGAATCTCCGGCAGCGGCGGGTTTCCCGGCGGGGAGGTCAAAGTGGACACGGTTGAAGTGGAGTTGCTCGGCGAGTCCGGACAGGTTCTGGAAACGGTCACCCGATTGACGGCCATCAACTGGTCACGCGAACAATAGTCGTCCCGGTTCAGACGCGACTGAACACGCGGGTTGCAGAATCGAACCGGGAGCCTTGATATCTGTTTGGCTTTCGTAGTTTTGTTTGCGCGCACTCGTGTCAACAGGTGGAGTGTGATTGGGAATAGGAGTGAAAGTGTCATCATGTCGTCAGGATGGTTTTGACGTGCCGATCTTTTGCACCCAGCTCGGATGCCCGTGGGAATTACTGATGCGCAGGTTCCGCCCGGGATAGTTTAGGGTTGCGACGCAATTCCCATCAGGCGACCTTTCGCCCATGCCGCAATGGAAAGTCTGGTTCACGACAATTGCCGTTTGTTGTGGGCACGCCTTTTTGGTTTCCGGCCAGTCGACACCGAACTGGCAGCGCTACAATCAGGCAACGGTCGGGATTGATCTTCAGGCGTCGGCTTCCCTCAGTTTCAGCCCACGGACGAATTTGTGGGTCACTCACGTCGGGCAGGGCGCGATCACCAGGCTGGATGGCTACGGCCCCCAGCCGTTCAACGCGCCGATGGACGGGGATTTCCGGGTGTATGAAAGCGAGACCCGGCAGTTGTGGGCGTTGCATCCGCTCGGTCTGCAGTCATCCGACGGCACCACGTGGAGCCGTTATGTGATTGGGAAGGTTCGTCGGGAAATGCAGTCGGTGGCCGTCCGGCTTGTTCGCCAGATTCCGTTGTTGCCGGCGGAGCACAACAATGTGCTGGTTCTGTTGAGTGATCAGCTGTTTAAGTACGACGCGATTCAGGATCAGTCGATTACGCTGTTGGAAAGGGACGGTCTCAATCTGGGAAATTTCATCGACCTGATTCCTGCGGCTGGCGGTGGGATCTGGATCACGGCGGAAGCGGGCATCGTCCGGGTGCCCACGCCGTTGAGAAAAATCAATTCGCAGAGCCCGAGCCTTCCGTACTCCGTTCCAGCCGGACTCAACGTTCAGCAGCTGCGCGATCCATTCGAGTACCGCGGCGGGCTGGCGATGCTCGGCATCGAGATGGAGACATCGAAAAAATTCCTCGTCCGATTCGTCGATGGCGAGTGGACTAAGACGGAACTGCCGAACAAGAATTTCCGCCGCTGTTGGATCACGCCTGACGGACGCTACTGGGGTCTCACCGTCAAGGAACTGTATCAATGGACCGAGCTTCATCCGGAACCGGTGCGGATGGAGTTCGAGCCCGACCAGTATTCGGACGTGGCGATGGATCCGATGGGCGCGTTCTTCATCAGCGGGCCGGGCGGTGTCTGGCGCTACGCGTCGGCGGCGTGGCGTCCGCCGGTCGAGCTCGCCGGCGATTCACACCGCGTTGAAGCCTTTGCTGAAACCTCCACCAACGGCCTGTGGTTCGTCGACGGGAACCGGCTGGTCCAGGTGAACGACGGCGAATGGACGTATCACGAGATCGGTGGATGGTCGGGGGAGGCCGGTCAACAAATCACCGGACTGGGTGCGTTGCCGTCGAGTGACATCGTTCTCGTGAGCGCGGATCGCGTGGGTGTTTTCGACGTGGGCAGCGGGCGCGTTCGAGTCGCGGACAACGGTGGTAGAACGGGCATGAAGCTGTTGGGCACGATGGGATCAAACCTGGTGTTGACCGATTCCACCAGAGAGCTGATTACCTTCGACGGTGCCGACTGGAATCCAACCGGACTCGGAATTCCCGATGAGGACATCGGCGAATGGACCGCTTGCATCCAGGCGAACAACGGTGATTTCTGGCTCGGTGGCACCGCTGGCGTCGCGCGGAACAATGAGGGGATGTGGTCGTTTTATCGCAACACCGATTCAGCCCTGGCACTGGCGGAATTCGGCGATCAGGCGATCTGGATCGGCGGTACGAACCGCGTCCGGTATTTCTCCGGACAGGGATTCGCGGAGCTGGATTACTTCAAGCATGACCGAAACGGCCTGCAGGTGGTGGACCGGGTGAACACACTCCATCGGGGGCAGGGCGGTGAAAAATGGATCGCCGCCGCGAACGGGCTTTGGAAGGAGTTCGGCAACGAGTTCGGCAACACCTGGCTGCGGTTTGGAAGCGAGGAGGGGCTGCCTCGAAATCTGCTCGCGTTTCATGAAACGGCGACGGGCGAGCGATGGGTCGGCAGCGAACAGGGCGCTTACAAGTATTTCCCCGAAGCGGACCGAGAACCTCCCCGGACGTTCCTGGTGGAGGTGCCCGCGTCCCCGCAGGTGTCGCAGCTCGAACTGGTCAGCTTTACGTTTTCCGGACAGGACAAATGGCACGCGAGCCGGGACGAGGGGCTGCTTTTTTCGTGGCGGTTTGATGATGGAAAATGGTCGGCGTTTTCCGATCAGAGACGGGTGTCCCGCAACGGCAGTTCATTCAGCGAGGGGACGCACACGTTCGAGGTGCGGTCGATGGACGTGTATCAGAACGTTGACTTCATAATGGCGGCCGCGAAGTTCGACATCATCGTTCCGTGGTTTCAGGACACGCGGCTTCGCGGCATTACCGCGCTTGCGGGACTGGCCGTTCTCATTTTCGCCGGGCTGGCCGTCAACCGGCATCTGCGGCTGCAGCGGAGCTACACCGAGATCGAACGCATCGTCGAGGAACGAACCCATCAGCTGAAGCTCGCCAACCAGGAGCTCGCTCACTCCGAAAAAATGCGGTCGCTCGGAACGCTGGCGGCGGGCGTCGCCCACGATTTTAACAGCATCCTTTCGATCATCCGCGGCTCGGTCCAGATCATCGAAGCGAACCCGGACAACCGCGAAAAAATCCAGACCCGCGTGGACCGGATCAAAAGCATGGTGGAGCAGGGGAGCACGCTGGTGAAATCCATGCTGGGCTTCAGCCGCGCCGACGACGCCGGCCTGGCTCTGCACGGCGTGGATGACGTGGTGGAGGACGCCGTCGAGCTGCTGGGGGACCGCCTGCCCGATGAAATTCTGATCAGCGTGGATGCGTCTGCCGGTCTCCCGCCCGTGCGCGGCAATCGCGAGCTGCTTCAGCAGATCATCGTGAACCTCGTGCTGAACGCGGTGGATGCGATGGACGGCAAGGGGACGCTGGTCCTCCGCTGCCACCGTGTGCACAACCTGCCGGAGCACTGGGTGCTTCCGCCGGCGGGCGCGGCGGACTTCGTCATCGTGACGGTGGAGGACAACGGCTGCGGCATCTCACCGGAGAACCTGTCGCGGATCTTTGAACCGTTCTTCACCACCAAGGCGTTCAGCACGCGGCACGGCACCGGTCTTGGGCTCTCGATGGTCTACGAATTCTGCAAGGAGCTGGGCTACGGACTCAACGTCCGTTCTGAACTGTATCGGGGCACGTCGTTCAACATTGTCATTCCCGTCCTTGAAAAGGAGGAACAAAAAAGCCCCGCCTTGTGACAAGGCGGGGCGGTGAAACAGACGGTGAGGCCGGTCAGTTATCCACGCTGACGAGCACCTCGTTGGTCAGGCCGTTGTAGATCTTGAACTGTTCCGGATGATAGGTTGTTTCGGCGCGGAACGAGAGTTTGCCGTAATACTTCTTCTCCATTTCGATGATGAATTTTTCATCCTCGGACTTGAGCCGGTCGAGCACGTCCGGATGCACGGAGATCCGAAGTTGGAAGTCCGATTCGTCGCGGTCACGTTTCTTGAGGATTTCGCTCAGCTTGCGCTGGATCTCCACGCTCACCGAAAGCGCGCTCTTCACCTTGCCGCGGCCTTTGCACTGGCTGCAGTCATCGTAGGCCGACGCCCGCACGCTCTCCGTGTGGCGTTGCCGGGTCATCTCCATCAGCCCGAGTTGGGAGATCGGAAGAACATGCGTCTTCGAGCGGTCCTTTTTCAGCAAATCCCGCATCCGCTGGTAGACGGTCTGTTGATCCTTGCGTGACCGCATGTCGATGAAATCGAGCACGATCAGTCCACCCATGTTCCGCAGCCGCAGCTGGCGGCAGATCTCGTCCGCCGCCTCAAGATTGACGCGTACCAGCGTCTGGTCCTGGTCCTTGCCAGCATTCTTGTGGCGGCCTGTGTTGACATCGATGGCGACCAACGCCTCGGTTTCATCAATCACGATGTGCCCGCCGCTCTTGAGGCCGACCTGCCGTGACACCGTGCTCTCAAGCTGTCGCGAGATGTTGAACCGGTCGAAGAGCGGCTGGGATTCCTGGTACAGTTTGACCTTTGAGATCGAGCGTTTAGAGATCTTACCGATGGTTTCCTGGATGCGCTCGTATGCGTGCGGGTTGTCGACGACGATCCGTTCGACATCCTCGGTCAGGAAGTCGCGGACGGTGCGATCCACCAGATCGGGTTCCTCGAACACGCAGGTGGCGGCCGGTTGATCATGGATGCGTTTCTGGATGCGTTCCCATTCCTCAACGAGCATCGCCAGATCGCGGACGAAGTAACGCAGCTGTTGGCCTTCGCCGACCGTTCGCATGATCACGCCCATGCCGTCCGGGATGGCAAGTTCGCGGAGGATCGTCTTGAGGCGTTTTCGCTCCTCAAGACTTTCGATCTTGCGGGAGATGCCGCTTTGTTCCGAGTTGGGCAGCAGCACGAGGTAACGGCCCGGCAGCACGAGGTTGGTGGTGACGCGTGGACCCTTGCTGCCGATCGGGCCCTTGGTCACCTGGATGATGATGTCCTTGCCCGGAGAATAGAGGCGGGGGATGTCCTTCTGGGTGATCTTGGGACGTTCGCGATTGCGCTTGTTGCCGCGGTCCACGACTTCGAAACTCGTTTCGAAGTCGCTCGGCACGATGTCCCAGTAGTGGAGGAAGGCGTTCTTTTCAAAACCAATGTCGACAAACGCGGCCTTCAATCCGTCTTCCAAGTTACGGACGCGGCCTTTGAAAATGCTGCCGACGAGACGGTCTTCCGTGGTGCGTTCGATGCTGAATTCCTCGAGTCGCCCTTCGATGGTGACGGCAACGCGGGTTTCGAGCGCCTCGGCACTGATGATGACTTCCTTGTGGGTTGAGACCTTGGGCTTGATCATCCGCTGCACCTTGCGGATGACCTTTGACGCCGCCGCCTTGATCGAATTGACGATGCCCTGCGGGGCCGGTTCCTTCACCACGACGGGTTTGAACTCGCCGGGCGGTGTTTGTTTTTCTTCCCGCCGGGGGGGCCTTGACCGGGAATTGCGCGAGTTGTCGCGGCCGTCCTTGGGCGGTCGTGGTTTTTCACCTTCCGGGGGAAGTCCGGCGGCGACGTTTTCAGCGCGTTCGATTTCCTTGGCGTGGGGCTTGTCATCAAAGATTTTCTCCTCCTCGGTGGTTTCGCCCACTAGGACTTTGGCACGGGCGTCAAGCGCCTCGCGTTCCTTCTTCTTGGATTGATGTCCCATTCCCCGGGCGGGGCGGTAGCTTCGTCGATTGGGCCGGTTGCGGCCGCCAAACTTGTTTTCACTCATAGTAGGTCAATAAACTCTTCGATAGAGATGTACGTTGTGCAGCATGCCGATCGCGACCAGGGACACGATCGCCGAGGTGCCGCCGTAACTCAGCAGCGGCAACGGTACTCCTGTCACCGGCATGATGCGTATATTCATTCCGATGTTGATGAATACCTGGCTGAAAACGAGCGTGACAACGCCCACAGCCAGCAGTTTTCCCAGGCGGTCGCGCGCCTGACTTGCGATACTGATTCCGGTGAACAGGATCGCTCCGTAAAGTATGATGAGGGTGAGACTGCCGACGAATCCCGTTTCCTCCGCAATCACGGAGAAGATGAAGTCGTTATGTGCGGCGCCCGGGGGCAGATAGTGGAGGGCTGTCTGCTGGCCTTCCAGCCAGCCCGTTCCCCACACGCCGCCGGAACCGACCGAGATCAGCGCCTGCCGAACTTGATATGATTTCTCATCCTGCAATTTTTCGGCGGCGCGTTTCTCGGCCTGGGTGGCGCCCTCGCCCGCGAAGTCCATGCCGAAGTACACCAGCAGCCGTTGCCGCTGATACTCGTGCAGCGCGATTTGCCAGGACTTGGGCGCGAACAGAATGTTCAACAGGAGAAGGATCATCACGATGCCGACGCCGCCGACGAGCCGGGTGAGGAAGCGGGGCGGAATGCCGCCCACGAACATCATGACCAAGCCCACCGGGATCAGGACCAGCGCCGACCCCAGATCGGGTTCCGCCATGATCAGAACAAACGGCAGCAACAACATGCCGATGGCTTTCCAGAAATTCCCGACCAGGCGCAGTTCCTCCATCGGCCGGCTGAGAAAGCTGGCGAGCATCAGGATGAACGCGATCTTGGCGACCTCCGACGGTTGGAAGTTGAAGAAGCCGACATCGATCCAGCGTTGCGCACCGCCGGCGGACACCCCGATGACCGGGACCAGCAGCAGCAGGATGATGGACGTCCAGTAGCCGACCAGCGCCCAGCGTGCCCACGAATGGTAGTCCAGCAGGTTGATGACAATGGCCGCAGAAAGTCCCATCGAATAAAAGATGATCTGCTTGACGTAATACTTCTGGTACCACGGGAAGCCGTCGTCGGATTCCGTGGTGTAACGCGCGCTGTAGATGAACGCGACACCGATCAGCAGGATGATGACAGACGACACCAGCAGCAGCCATTCGTGGCTCCCAAATTCTTTTTTGCTGGAGGTGTCGTTGATCATTGGGAGCTGGCCACATTCCGCCGGCCGAAGGAGGACGTCTCCTCCCGTTTTTGGATTGCCTGGTAAATTTTCTTCGCGATGGGTGCCGCAGTTATTCCACCGAAGACGCCTCCCTCAACCATCACGATGATGACGTACCTGGCGTTTTCTTTCGGAGCGAACGAAGCAAACCAGACGTCCTTGCGGTTGACTGGACCGCCGCTGAACGCCTTGTTTTCTGCCGTGCCGGTCTTCGCGCAGATATCCATTCCCGCGACCTCGGCGCGATGTCCGGTGCCTTGATCCGGTCCGGGCTGGCTGTTGCCGACATCTTTGCGCATGACGTCCCGGATCAGTTGGAGATGCTTCGGTTTGATGTTCAGTTTGCCGCGGGTTTCGTACGGAAAAATTTCCGGTGGCTCCGGCTGGCCATACTCGGACTGGGGAACGATGCGGTCGACCACCCGTGGTTGCACGATGGTCCCGCCGTTGGCCACGGCGGCGATACTCACGGCAATTTGCATCGGCGTCACGTCAATATAGCCCTGACCGATCGTGAGGTTGGCGGTGTCGCCTTCACTCATGTAGATCCCGCGGTTACTGAGCCAGGTCGTGGTGGGAAAATTTCCTTCTTCATTCTGCCACGTCGGCAGGCTCATGGACTGGCCAAATTGAAACTCCAGGCCCGTCCGCTGGAGTGCAGAGAACCCCGCCATCAGTCCGTAATGGATGAAATACGTATTGCTCGATTTAATGAACGCCCGCTCGAAATCATAATTGCCGGCATCCGCCTCGTCGTTGATCCGAGTTCGGCCGATCTTGAAAAAACCTGGGTTGTAGAACGGTTGCGTGAGGTTCGTCTCATTGAGTACCCCAGATTCAAGACAGGCCAGGGCGGTCATGATCTTGAAGATGGACCCAGGATGGTACTGGCCCATGGTCGCCCGGTTGACGAGCGCGTAGGTTTCCTTGTCGTTCAGCACATCCATCTCGCTCTGGGTGATGAACGGAATAAACTGATTGGGATCGAATGCGGGCGCGGAGACAAGTGCGTAAACGTCGCCATTGTTGGCATCCATGACGACGACCGCACCGCGAACATTCTTGACCTGATCGTAGAGCGCCTGTTCGGCGGCTTGCTGGATGGGGAGATCGATCGTCAGCACGATGTCCTTCCCGGCTTCGGCCGGTTCGCGAATCGATTCTGTCTGACGGTATCCCATGTTGTTTACCAGCACGGTCTTCACGCCGGCACGGCCCCGCAGGTCCGCGTCGAAGACCCCTTCCAAGCCGATTTTTCCCTTGTAGTCACGCAGTCGGTAATTGAAGGAGGAGAGTTCGCCTGCCTGCGAACTGACGTCCTTGCCCAGATAACCCAGCAAATGCGCGGCAACGTTGCCGTTCGGATAATAGCGCATTGGCCGGGTCTCCAGATCAATGCTTGGCGGTATGGACGGGCTTTCCAGAAAACGGGCGAGACGGTTGGTCTGCAGATTGGAATAGATGGTGAGCGGCAGGGCCCGCAGTCCGACGTAGTATTTATGGAAGGCCTTCTCATCCAGCTCGATCGGTGCGCCGATGATCTTGCTAACCTCGTTCACGACCCGGCTGGCAACGGCGAACCGGGCCTGCCGGTTGAGCTGTGCGCGCTGGGAGGAACTCAGGCTCACCGGAACGGTTTCCGGGCTTTTGATCCCCATCCAGCGTTTCCATACGGCGGGCTGTTTCGTCGGCTTTTTTCGCGGGCGCAGGTGGTTGAATTCCTCAGCGAATTCGGAACGCAGATCCTCAATGTAGAGGTTGATGTCGTAACTTGGGCGGTTTTCCGCCAGCACATGACCGTTGCGGTCGAGGATTTTGCCGCGCACCGCCGGAATCCTTACGGTGCGGTAGGATTGGCTGCGACCGCTCTCGGTGTAAGTGTGAAACATGATCACCTGGACCCACCAGAGACCGCCGACCAGAATCAACAACCCGGCCAGCACCACGAGCGTGAGCACGCGAAGCGGCGGGTCATTTTTCTTCAACTGGTCAAAGACGATCATGGGCTTCTATCTCCGACTGCGTTTGATCTCCCGGTCTTCGCGAAAACTGCCCGGAGTCTCAATCACCTGATATTGAAACATGTTTCGCAGCCGGTCGAAAACCGAAAATACGAGTGGGGTCAACAGGAACCCGCCGCCGCCGAGAACCGCGAACACCCAGAGCGTCCCCCAGCCCAACAACGGCCCCTTCCCGAGGCTGAGCATAATAATTAAAGTCATCGCCGGAACCGCTACGCTGGCGAAGAGCCCGAGCATGTTGCGCGCGTAAGGCTGATCACGCAGCAGCAGGTCGCGGAACCACAGAAGCACCAGTCCAGTCAACAGCAATGGCAGGATCGAAACTCCCAGGGGATTCGCCGAAAGTGAGTCGAACAGGAGCCCGCCGGAAAACGCGAGCAATCCGACGGTTGCAAAGTTGGTGGTGAGGCTTGCGTAGACGATGATTGGCGGCAGGATGTCGATCTGCACACCGATCAGGTTGCGCACCCATTCAACGCGGCATTCCAGGAACACGGCCAGATACGTGAACAACAATAGCAGACTTGGGTGGACGGCTCTCATGGAAGCAGCACCCACACTTCCTCGAGCGAACTGGTCGATACCGCCAGTTTGATCCGCGCCTCGGTAAAGAGACCGTGACTCATCGTTTGAAAATCAAGCACCCGGCCTACGGGAATGCCGGCCGGAAACACGGATCCCATTCCGCTTGTCACCACCTTCTGGTCGGGCTTCAGAATACTATTTCTCGAAAGATATCCCATCTCCACGATCGAAGGATCGCGCAGGTTGATCCGGTCCGGGGCAATCGCCCCCTGTTCGCGGGAGTCTTCCAGCAGCACGGAGACGTGGCAATTGGGGTCGCCGATCAGGATGACCTGCGAACGGGAGAGTCCGACCTCGCCGAGCCGCCCCACCAACCCGTCTGAAGTGATGACCGGGAGATTGTTGGTGAGGCCATCGCGCGATCCGAGATCGATGTGAATCATTTTCCACCAGTTGGACGGATCACGGCCGATGACCCGGGCCAGACGTCGTTTCCAGGGGATGTTTTTCTGCCACTCGAGCCGGGTGCGGAGCCTGTTGTTCTCCTGGAAGAGGGTTTCAGCCTGAAGTCCAAGGATGCGAAGCTGTTCGTTTTCCAGTCGAAGGTCGTTCAGTTCCTTCTGAAGCACGCTCTTGGGTACGATTTTTTCAGCTGCTTTTTCGGCACCGGCGTCGAGCGTGGAGGAAAGGCCGAACAGGGGCAGAAAAGCACTGCCGATGACCATTTTCATCCGGCTGCCGAGCGAGCTTTGCAACGCGAAGACGGCCAGAGCCATCCCGAGCGCCAGCGCGCAAAAAATTAACAGAGGTCTTTTAAACATCACGCCACCTCATCCATTGAGGGGGGTGAGCGCCTACAGGAAATCAGCCACGAATCGAGTTGGAGGAAAGGCGTTTGAGAAACTGCAGCTCCTGAAGCACCCGGCCTGTGCCGGTTGCCACCGCACTCAGGGGGTCGTCGGCGCAATGCACCGGCAGACCCGTCTCTTCGGCGACCAGACGGTCAATGCCCCGCACGAGGGCGCCGCCACCGGCCATGACAATGCCACGATCAACAAGGTCGGCGGAGAGTTCGGGTGGACAACGTTCGAGTGTGATGCGAACGGATTCAAGGATGCTGGAAAGGGGTTCCTGCAAAGCTTCACGAATTTCCTCGGACCGCACGACAAGTGTCTTGGGCAAACCGGCTCCAAGATCGCGGCCCTTAACGTCCATGGTTAATTCCTGCTCCAGCGGAAAGGCTGATCCGATCTTTATCTTGATCTCCTCCGCCGTGCGTTCACCAATCATCAGGTTGTAAGCGCGTTTCATGTACGCGACGATCGTATCGTCGAATTCGTCCCCGCCGACCCTCAGGCTGCGGCTGAAGACGATGCCTGCGAGCGAGATGATCGCTATTTCACAGGTGCCACCTCCGATGTCGACAATCATGTTGCCGGCTGGCTCGTGAACCGGGAGTCCAACCCCGATGGCCGAGGCCATGGGTTGTTCAATCAGATAGACCTCCCGGGCGCCAGCGTGTGTGGCCGAATCTTTTACTGCCCTTTTTTCAACTTCCGTGATTCCCGAAGGGACCGCGACAACGACGCGTGGGGCGATTAATTTGCGATGATGAACCTTCTGGATGAAATGCCGGAGCATGGCCTCGGTGATCTCAAAATCAGCGATCACACCATCCTTCATGGGACGGATGGCGACGATGTTTCCGGGAGTGCGGCCGAGCATGCGCTTGGCCTCTTCGCCGACGGCCAGCACATTGGTGGTGCCGGCTTGAATGGCGACTACAGAAGGTTCACGCAATACAATCCCTCGATCACGAACGTAAACGAGGGAGTTTGCCGTGCCCAAATCAATCCCAATATCGTTGGAAAACAGGCTTTTAATTTGCGCAAACATGAACGGTACTTACGCCGGTCAACTTAGTGGGGGGCTGGTTTATCGGTCAAGACTATTAAGGTCCAGAGATTTGCAGATTTGTTGCTTGGATTGGTTTGCATTTTGAACCCGCCGGGGATGAACCTTTCGGCCTATGATCTCGCAGGTAAATCGTCGTCAATTTCTCGCCCGAACCACGCTCGCAACAGCTGCGGTTCTGCGTGTGCCTTCACTCCTCGCGACGGGGGACAGCCACCCGGCCAGACTGTCTCGCAAGGGCCTTCCACGATTTCTGCCGGGTCTCGCCGCCTATTCGTTTCGTGATTACATGAAGCACTCGTCCCACGCCTGTGACCGCGTTGTGGCTGAGTCCGATCTAATCGATCTGTTTCAGTTTGTCGACTACGCGGCTGATCGAGGGTGCGTCGGGGCCGAACTCACGAGTTACTATTTTCCGCCTGACGTTTCCCACGAGTATCTGGTCGACATCCGGCGGCATGCCTTCCTGCGCGGCGTGCAGATCAGCGGGACGGCGGTTGGGAACACCTTCGCGCTGCCGGATGGGCGCAAACTGGATGAACAGATCGCGCACGTGAACCGGTGGGTCGACCACTGTGTGCTCATGGGGGCGCCACATGTCCGTGTATTTTCGGGGGTGGCGGAGGGGATTTCAACTGAAGAAGCGAAGAAACAATGCATCAAGAGCCTGCGCCGCTGTGGCGACTATGCTGGTGGGCACGGCGTGATGCTTGGAATCGAAAACCATGGAGGGCTTGTTTCGAGCGCGGAACTATTGGAAGAAATCGTGAACGAGGTGAATCACGACTGGGTCCGCGTGAATCTGGACACCGGGAATTTTTACTCGGATCATCCGTACGAGGATATGGAACGGTTGGCTCCGTACGCCGTGAACGTGCAGTTCAAGGTCGAGATCAACCGTGTTCCCGGAGGCAAGGAACCGTCGGACTTTGAGAGAATGGTGAAAATTCTTCGTGCGGCGAATTATCAGGGATACGTCTCGCTGGAATATGAGTCAGCGGAAGCCCCTTATGCGGCGGTTCCGAAACATCTGGATCGGCTCAAGGGACTTTTGCGCTGAAATAGAAAACGCGAAGTGTAAAACTAAACCGGGCTGCTCAGAACAGGAGGTGTCTGGCAGCCCGGGGAGTTTTCGAATGTACAATGTAGGTTACGTAGTTTTCCGAAACGATGGTGTACGCCAATCGCTTCGAAATCTGTTGGACGCTCAAAGAGCAAAAACTAGGTTTTGCGTCCGAAATCGCGGTGTAACCTGTGGACGGCGTGAAAGAACCATCAGCGCCCGCATCTGTCAAGAAATGACAATAAAGTATTAATACAGTTACTTTACTTGATAAGTATGGATGGATCTTGTTTACCGACTGGCGAACATCCGCAGCGTGTTGTTACCCACTTTTCCCAACAATAGGTAGAGAGCCTCTCCCTGCTCCCAGCTGCACGTGTCCCAATCGCCGCACTTTGCAAAGGTCGGCGACTGCACCGGTGGGCTGTTTCCGAGAGCCGATTTGTTAATGACAAACAGATGGACCATTTCCATGTTTGGAAGTTGGAAACAAATCAGGGCGGCCTGGGATTCGTTGTAAGTGAACAGCTTGCAGCCCATGCTCTTCTTGCCGACCAATGTTTCGGGAATGGAGATGTTCCGAAGTAAATTCTGATCGTCCAACCACGCTTTGATTCTCGCCGGCTGGTTCTCCGGCAGATCAAAACCGGCAAGTGTTTCAAGGTTCGTCCGCATGGCGACGCGATAATCGGCGAGAGCGCCTGGGGTCAGGTTCGTCGGCTGCTGCTGAATCATGAACGCCGCCACGAAAATAACCGCGATTGCGGCAGCCCATGCGAATGCGGGGGATTTCCACCACGCGAATCGTGGGCGGACGATTCGGGGTTCGCTGCGAAGGCCTGAAATGATCGTCTTTCTCAGGTCCGGCGGGACCGGTGCCTGCCGGAGCTTGGCGCTGATGGCTTCATCGGAAGCACGTTCCCGGTCCAGCCATTCCCGAAGTTCGGGATCGTTCTGCGCCATCCGGAGGGCGTCCGCGAACGCGGGATCGTTTGCGTCCTGGCTGTCAAACCGGTACGACTGTAAAATCAATTTTGCTTCCTGTTTATCCATGACTTGCTTCTTTTGTTTCCTGTTTCAGCGGCACGATCCGGCTGTCCAGCCGGGACACCTGGTCAGAGAGCCGCCCTCTCAACTGGGCTTTGCCTCGGGCCAACCGTGACATCACCGTGCCGATCGGGATGTCCAGAATTCCGGCGATCTCCTTGTAGGAATGATCCTGCAGGTAAAACAGCAGCAACGGAGCGCGATAAAGTTCTTCCACCAGCAGCAGCGTGTCCATGACCGTCGAGCCGTCCAAATCATTAACGACTGTCGACGCCACCGTGGGCAGCTGGTGCTCGACCGAACTGACCTCGTAATGCGGAAACCGGTTTCCGCGCCGACGCGATCCGAGAAACTCGCGATGCAATGTCGTGAACAACCATGACTTCAGCTTTGATTTATCTCGCAGCTGATGGCCCTTCGTCGCCCACAGATAGAATGTCTGCTGCGCCAGGTCAAACGCCTCGGATTCCGTCCGGGTCAGGCTCAACCCAAACCGGTAAAGCGGCTGGTAGTAGGTGTCGACCACCTGCTCAAATTCTGTATCCATGTCATGCATGAGAGCTGCGCGTCGCTCGATTATTCCAATCGGATCATGTCGAAAGCCCGCTTGGTAATACGTCGCCCGGCCGTTGTTTTTCACCGGAGCTCCGACATGCGGGAAAAGATTTAGTCGACGCTGGGGGTGGCCCGCCGGTTAAATCGGCGTTGGTAACCCTTATGACGATTGTGCCCATCCTGAGCTTTCGGTTCAAGATCCTGTTGCTGGTCGTCGCGATCCTGTCGGGTGCCATCGGCTTTTCCATGGTCGTCACGCAGAACCGCTTGGAAGCGACCTATCAGAAATTGTTCGCCCGGCAATACGACACCCAGATTGACTTTTTCAACAGTCGGCAGAAAATGGCCTTGGCTGGCGTGATGGACCAGTGCCAGAAACTGGCCGATGACGGGCAATTCGTCTCGGCGGTCGCTTCCGCCGATTCCGACGCCGTGCTTCGGATCGCGGCCGCCCGGCTCGGAACGCTCCTCCCGCAGAACCCGGCGTCGCCTGCTGGGGCACGCGGACAAACTCCGGAACCGCAGCCGGACGGTGACGATTCCGCTGACGATGCGGAGCCCCATCCGATGAGACGCGTGCCTGTGCCGAATCTGAGGGATCCGAATTTCTCGGTGTACGATGCGAAGGGTATTCAGCTTTTGGCGGAGGACCGCTCGCACGACGTTTTAACGCTGCCCCGGATCTCGCGCGAGCAATTGAAGAAACTGGCGGGCGACTCGCGCGCCCAGCAGGTGGGTTACTTTCGCAGTACCGGCGAGGGCGGGTTTGACTACTTGATGTCCCTGGTGGTGACTCCGGTCGTCAGCGACCGGAACGACGAACTGGCCGGCGCGATCATGATGGGACTTCAGGTCGTGGATTTCGGCGGGCTCGAGCGGTCCGCGCCTGTTCAAAGCGGGATTGTTCTCGGCGGGAGCCTTTTTTCTTCTTCGATCCCGGTCACGTTGCGGAAGCAATTATTGAAATCGCTTTCCGCCGCGACCGAGGGGCGGCCGGATGACGCCACCTCGTTTGACATCCAGTTGAACGACGAACCCTATCGTTGTTTCGTAAAGGCGCTGAACCCCGGCTCGGTATTTCCCGTGGCGTTGAACATGAGTCTATATTCGCTCGCGGATCAGGATCAGGACATTCGCGTGATGCGCTTGCGGGTGCTTGCGTTTGGCTGCCTCGTTTTCCTCGTCGGCTGCCTGCTCGCGTGGCTCATCTCGCAGCGGCTTGCGATCCCATTGAACGAACTCGTTGTCGGAACGCAGGAGATTGAGAAGGGCAATTACGACTACAATGTAAGGGTCCGCAGCCGCGATGAGGTGGGGAAGCTAGCGTTTTCGTTCAACCAGATGGCTGTGGGTCTTGCGCTGAAGGAGAAGTATCAGAGCGTGCTTAATCAAGTGACGGACCGGGAGGTCGCCCGCGAATTGATGACCGGCCAGCTCGCGTTGGGCGGGGTCATGCTCCCCGTCACCGTTCTGTTCTGCGACATCCGCGGGTTCAGTGTCATGAGCCAGAAGCTGCCTCCCGCCGAAGTCGTGCAGATGCTCAACGAACACATGACCGCCATGACCCGCATCGCCTACGAGTTTCGTGGTGTCGTGGACAAGTTTGTCGGAGACATGATCATGGTCGTTTTCGGTGCCCCCAAGAGCTACGGGAACGACGCTGAAAACGCCGTTCGCTGCGCCATGAAGATGATTGAATCACGACGCGAATTGAATGTCCTCCTCGCGCGCAAAATTGAAGTAGGCATCGGAATCGCCACTGGAGAAGTGCTCGCCGGCTGCATGGGCAGCGAAGATCGTCTGAATTACACAGTGCTCGGTGAAAAGGTCAATCTGGGGTCTCGGTTGTGCGATACGGCGGATCGGATGGAGGTCCTGATGGACGAGGAAACGCATCGCGTGCTGGGCGGAATGACGGAGGTCGAGACGCGGGACGGCATCGAGCTGAAAGGGTTTGAAGAAGCCGTCAGAGCTTACCGCGTGATCAAGTTGCGCGAGAGCTAATCATGTTCAGCAGCTGCTGAAGTTCCTCCGGCGTGTTGGCGTTCAACAATTCCGTCTCCCGGTTCTGCGGAACCCGATGGGCAACCGGGCAAAGCGCGCGTGCCGCCTGAAACATTGAGCGCTTCCCTTCATCGATCAATGCTTTGATCCGCTCTGTCTGAGCGGGTAAAATCGAAAGAGGAAATCCAAATCCATGCTCCGTCTCGGTGAACACCGGCCGGGCTTCGCGTTCGGTTTGCGCGATGATTTCATTAAGTGTTGCACCGCTGATCAGCGGCATGTCGCAACCCAGAAACAGGCACCACCGCGTTCGTGCTCGCAGCAGGCCGGTGAAGATTCCGCTCAGCGGCCCGCAGTTTTCAATGACGTCGGTGCGGATTGTTTTTACCGGATGACCGGTGGACGCCGCGGTCAGCTTCACGCGGTTCAACAGGCTAACACCATTGATCCGAATCCGCGATTTGTCGCGCCCCATCCGTCGGCTGTTTCCTCCGGCAAGAATGAAAATCGTCCAGCTATTTTGGGTAACGTCGCGTTCGGATTTAGAGGTTCGCAAACTCATCTTTAAACGGGCGGTTGGTTGTCCTGCCGTCTGGATCTGTGTTCATCCATGGTTGGTCTGGTGCTTCAAAATTCATGTCAACCAGCGGTTCAGGCACGCGTCGAACAGCTCGGCCGGTTGAATTCTGTTCAGGCCGTCCGGGTTGTGAATCAATTCAAATTGCAGACTTGGCGGGCGCCAGATCTCCACGGACGTTTCACCCCAAAGGAGGATGCCCGGCCGGCCGACCGCCGCCGCCAGATGTGAAATGCCGGAGTCGTGACCGATGAAGCCGGTAGCCATCCCCAGCAATTGCGCGAGATCGGGCAGTGGCACGCCGTCGGCCACTACAAATCGATCGACCGGTAGCGAACGCGAAAGACGTTCGAGGCGGTTCTCCTCTGCTTCACCCCCGACCAGCAACAATTTGCAATCGGTCTCATCCATCAGGTGGCCGAGCAGGATTTGCCAGTGTGTTTCCGGCCAGTTCTTCTTCGCGCTGCCACTGCCCGGATGCACGGCCAGCCAGGTTCCCGAAGACATCGCCAGCTTGGTTTTCGACGCCAGCCCGTTTTCGGTGCGATCAATCAGGAGCTGCGGTGTCGAATCTGCGTCGTAAATCGCAAGCCGTTCCAAGGGCTTGAGAAAACAACTGGTCGCGTGCAGCAGCTCGGTCTCGTCCGGGCGGTGCGGTCCGGCGATGAATTGTGCGGAAGAACACCGGGCGACGTTCTGTTCAAAGAAACCGTCGGGATCGAAAAGAAACGAAATGATCAGGTCGAATTCGTTGAAATAGTCCGCGTAGTATTCATTGAGGATTCCGTTCCTCGCAAAGAATCCGGCGACGCCGCGTGATTCGATGGATTCCACACGGTCTGCCAGTCCTCCCACGACGGCGAGGTCCGCGATGCGAGGGGAACCCAGCACTTCCAAACGGTTGTTCGGGAGGTTCGCTTTGATGGCGGCGAGGACCGGCAGGGTGAGAATGAAATCACCGATGGCACCGCCGCGAATGACCAGTATTTTGCCCATTAATTCTGGGCAGAGTGTCGGGTCAAACTCGGAAATGGTCCACTCGAAACAAAAAAGGCGGGCGCTTTACCCAAGCACCCGCCAACCCAAACAACCAAACTAGACATCTCCTCTACGCCCGATTTTTCGGCGTGAGATATAATCCATAACACATATTGGAAACCAGTTTTGCAACCGGACGCTCCAACAGACGAAAATGAGACCCACGACCCGGAGTTTTGTTCAAAAAATATTTCAAAAAAAGTGCGGATGAAAAACGTTGCCTGATTGAGGTGCGGAGGCACCAAGTGGGCAAGCCGGGCATGGCGAAGGTCCATTCTCCGTCGAAAAAAAGTGGGGGTGCAATTGATTCCGGAACTGTTGAGATGGTGCGGGCTGATCGGCGTGGAGCCAAAAACCAAGCGGCAATCAATCCTGCTCGAAAGCTGACTCCAAAAACCGAACCGAAGTTGCCGGCGTCATTACGATACACGCTCGCTGTTGCGCTGGGCACTTCGTTTGCGCTCGTTGCTTTTCGAGGCACAAGCCTCGTTGGGGTCGGCGCGTTTTTGAATCAATGACCTCAGGAGGCGAATAATTACGCTACGGAGGAGGCGGTCATTGTTAGGTATGGTTTGTTTTTGGCCCGCCGTTTCTGAGTTCGTGACCTCAAAGGGAAGATCAATACACTACAAGGCATGAGGGGGAGGGACTGGTGGAGGGAGCCCGAAGGGCGACCGGAACCAGTCCCTCCCCTTGGCGTTCGCAAAATGAAACGGACAACAT
>JBDNGP010000226.1:0-27585 GCA_041689265.1 Verrucomicrobiota bacterium | reverse complement strand
GAAATATGTTGGACATCAAACGGATTCGGGAAGATGCGGACGCGGTAAAGGCGCGTCTGGCGCTGCGCCACGCTGGCGATGAAAAGAGCATTGATGAACTGCTCGAACTCGACGAGCAACGCCGGCAGGCCATTACGGAAGTCGAGCAGCTCAAAGCAAAACGCAATGCGGCCTCGAAGGAAATCGGCAGCCTGATGGGCCAGAAAAAAACCGGGGAAGCCGAAGCCCGAAAGGCCGAAGTCCGCGAGGTGGGCGACACGATCAAGAAGCTGGAGGCGTTGATCGAAGGCGTGGAAACGGTTCAACGCGAGCTGCTGATGAGAACGCCGAACGTGCCGCACGATTCAGTGCCGGAAGGAAAAACGGCGGAGGACAATCCCGAGATTCGCGTTCACGCCGGGAAGCCCGACTACGATTTTGAGCCGAAGAACCACATCGAACTCTGCGAGTCGCTGAAGCTCATCGATTTCAAACGGGGCGCAAAATTGTCCGGCAGCGGGTTCCTGCTTTACACCGGCTGGGGCGCCCGGTTGGAGCGGGCGCTGATTCAGTTTCTGCTCGATCTGCACGGGACCCAACATGGTTATTCAGAAGTGTCGCCACCTTACATCGTTCGCAAGGAATGCATGGAAGGCGTCGGGCAGTTTCCGAAATTCATGGATCAGGCCTATGCAGTTTTGGAAGGAAACGACGTGTCAACACATGGAGAATTGTATCTTGTCCCGACTGCTGAAGCGCCGGTCGCCAACATTCATCGCGAAGAGATTTTGCCGGGTGAAGATCTGCCAATTCGATACTGCGCGTACAGTCCTTGTTTTCGTGCGGAAGCCGGTGCGGCCGGGGTCGGGACGCGCGGCATGATTCGCGTGCATCAGTTCGACAAGGTGGAGCTGATCAAGATCGTGAAACCGGAGGACGGCTACGATGAACTCGAGAAAATGGTCACCAATGCCGAGAAGGTGTTGCAGCTGATGGGGCTTCATTATCGCGTGATTTTGCTGTGTACCGGCGACATGGGTTTTGCCTCGGCGAAGACCTACGACATCGAGGTGTGGGCGCCGGGGCAGGGGCAATATCTCGAAGTGTCCAGTTGTTCCAATTGCGAGGATTATCAGGCCCGCCGGATGAACACGCGGTTCAAGAATGAGTCCGGCAAAAACGAGTTTCCGCATATGCTCAACGGCAGCGGCACCGCGCTCGCGCGGTTGTTTGTCGCATTGATCGAAACCCATCAACAGGCCGACGGCAGCATCAGGATTCCGGAACCGCTGCGGCCGTATCTGAAAACCGACGTGATTCGTTAGACGGGCGGCGGTGAATTGAGTATGGTCCAGCCCACCTCCGTATGAAACTCCTACTGGCCAGCAGCGAACTTCATCCCTACGCGAAAACCGGCGGACTCGCCGACATGGTCGGGTCGCTCGGCAAGGCGCTTGCGTCCGAAGGGCATCGAGTCGGCATGGTGACGCCGTGGTATCGTGGCACGGACCGCAAATTCACGGACTTCAAAAAGCTTGATTGGAATCTGACTCTTCCGCTGGGGGATCGCTGGATTACCGGGGAGGTCTGGTATCGCGAGCCGCAGAAGAACCTCATCATTTACTTTATCAAGGTCCCGGAATTCTATGATCGCGCAGGGATCTACAACGAGCACGATGGCGATTACCCGGACAACGCCGAGCGCTACGTCTTCTTTTCCAAGGTCGTCGTTCACCTGGCGCGTTACCTGCAGTGGAAACCCGAAGTGGTCCACGCTCACGACTGGCAGTCAGGTCTGGTGCCGTTGCTGATCAAACACCAGGCGGTGGAAGACGGTTGGGAACAGGCCCCGGCGTCCGTGTTCACGATTCACAATCAGGCGTATCAGGGGTTGTTCAAGAAGGAGGCCTACGCGCTGACAAATCTTCCGGCAGATTATTTTCACTCCGAAGGTGCGGAGCATTACGGCAATCTCAACTGTTTCAAGGCCGGCACCGAATACGCCGACGCGATCACTACGGTGAGCCCGCGTTACGCCCGGGAGATCATGACCGAGGAGTACGGGTGCGGGCTGGATGCGATTCTCCGGCGGCGCAAAAATCGGTTGTTCGGAATCCTCAACGGCGTCGATTACGAAGAGTGGAACACGCAGCGCAATGTCTGCCTGGCAAACAGTTTTTCGCCGGAGGAAATCGACGGCAAAGCGCGGGAGAAAACGGACCTGCAGATGGAATTCGGACTCGACGTGCGGCCGGATGTTCCGCTATTCGGGAACATCACCCGACTGGTTGATCAGAAGGGTGTCGACATTCAACTGGGGGCGCTCGAAGAAATGCTGGCGGCGGACCTGCAGTTCGTCTGTCTCGGCAGCGGTTCGGCCGAATTTGAAAAAGGTTACCGCGCGCTCGCTTCTAGGTTTCCCGGCAAGGTTGGCGTTCGCATTGGTTATGATCATTGCCTCGCGCACCGGATCGAAGCCGGAAGCGATTTTTTTCTGATGCCGTCGCGATTTGAACCCTGTGGTCTTAATCAGATGTACAGCCTCCGCTACGGGGCACTGCCGATTGTCCGGCGGACGGGCGGACTGGATGATTCGGTCGTGGACATTGGTGAGGACACCGAGAAGGCGACGGGCATCAAGTTCACGGAATATTCAGTCCGCGCTCTCGCCAAAGCGATTCGGAAGGCCCTGGTGCTTTATCAAAATCAGGAGCTGTTCCGGCACTACCGCGACAACGGGATGCGGGCGGATTTTTCCTGGGCGAAAACGACTGACGAATATCTCGGCGTATTTCGAAAAGCTATCGAGTACGCAGCGTTCATGTGACAAGCTCACCCTCATGACGAACAGCGGAACATCCAAAGTTTGGATCGGGTTGATCATGGTTTTCCTGATTACGGGCGCGGCGTTCTTCTGGCCGGAGGCGGATCAAAGCGGGGACGAAGGAGCCCGGTTGGAGCCGGGGACGAATGATTTTTCCAAGGTTGGTTTCGAGCCCGCCGCGATCACCCTTGCTCGCGGTGTTCACCTTCTGGGAAAAGTGGTGCCGGGCAGTGCCTACGCGATCGAAACCAGCGACGGGCTCATTCTGGTGGATTGCGGCATTCGCGATGATGCGGCCTTCGTGATCCGGCAGCTCGAGGAACTCAATCTGGATGTGGACACGTTGAAGATGGTTCTCATCTCACACATTCATGCGGATCATTGTCAGGGTGCCGCCTATCTCAGGAAGCGAACCGGCGCGAAAATCTATGCGGGCGCGGGGGATGCACTGTTGCTGGAGGCGGGAACCAACGAGGACGCATTTTTTTCCAAATACACGATGGCGGGAGTGAGACTCCATCCCACTGTGATTGACGTGGTGTTGAACGGAGGTGAATCCATCCGACTTGGTGACACCACTTTGACGACCGTTGCGACTCCGGGCCACACGCCCGGAAGCATGTGTTACCTGCTAAGACGGGACGGCCATGACATTCTGTTTACTGGAGACACCATCTCTTCGTTGACCGCCGAGATGGGAACGTATATTACAAAATTGTCCCCGCAATTTCGCGGAAACGCCACCGATTATCTGGCCAGTTTTGCCAAGATTAGAACGCTGCCACCACCCGACATGGTGCTGCCGGGCCATACGGAGGACGATCCGGTGGGCCAGAGTCCCTGGATCGAGGCGTCCTTTTGGAATCAGATTCTTGATCGCGGGGAGAGTGAACTGAAAGATGTTGTTGCCCGCTACGCCAATGACGGGCTCGATTTTCTGGGGAAAGAACCTTTTCAAATTATGGACGGATTGTTTTATCTCGGCCGGTTTCGTGATCATGGGATGTACGTCTACCAATCGGCCGGAAATATCGTGTTGTTCGATGCCCCGAGCGGAAACGGCTTCATGGAATTTCTGACTGATGGATTCAAAAAACTAAAACTGGATTTGCCGGAAAACCGGTTCGTCTGTCTGACGAGCTGCGAGGCCCGCAATACTGCCAACCTGGGTGAACTTGTGAGTCAATGGCGTTTCAATGTGATCGCTCCCAAGGGCGGGCTGGAGGAGCTGAAAAAGCGCTGTCCAGAGAACACGGAATTTATCACCACCGATAATCTCCCGTTAAACGGATTGCCGATCATTGTTCCGCATCAGCTGGTTGGCCCGGGAGAATATCCGGTCGCCTACGAAATACGACTCGACGGCAAAAATGTGCTCGTTAGTGGTCGATTGCCAGTGGTGCCGGTGGAACGAACCATCAAACAAATTGATCGGGAGCTGGCGCGGAACCGGGGTGATGTTTCAGAGATTCTTGATTCTCTTCAACGGTTGAATGGGTTGTCACCCAACATCTGGCTGCCGGTCACCATCGTAAACGATCAGAACGCCAATGTGTACGGGAATGACTGGCACGATGTCGTGCAAAAGAACTACAATATATTCCAAGTGATTGGTAAATAAAGGCGGTAGAACACGTCAATCATGAGATCCATCTCCGATGGCGGCCTCCTTACTCTTCTGGTTCGGCGATGGTCAGCAAAGAATTTGCTGTGATGGCATCCGTCACGATCTGGGTTTTACCGGACGGCCAGATGATTTCGATTTTCTTGATCGCATCGCCCTTCTTGAATCCGAAGTAAAGCGGCTTGGTGCTGAGCGCGAGGTAGCCGGACTTGCCGTCGAGGCTTCTGGTCTGAACCTGATCACCGACGTGGACCCGCACCACGGCCCCGATTCCATCACGGTTCGATTTGGAGCCCACCAATTTCAGTTTTAGAAACCCAAGATCATTCCGATCCGAACGATCATTGATCAAGACCAGTGGCCGACCGTTCTGCTCGTTGGTAATCAGATCAAGATCTCCGTCGTCGTCTAGGTCGAAGGCGACCGAGGAGCGTGACGTCAACGAACCGTAGACCGTCCAGTCACCGTTTTTGCGTCGACACAGAGGGTTTTCGCGATCCTCGCCGGTACACTCCAATGTGTACCAGTCACCTTCGAACTGATCATCCCGACGGGGTTCGATGCCGACCAGAAATTCGCTGTCCATAAATCGCTTTCCGTCCTCGTTCAAGAGCAATGAATTGATGCCGTAACGGAATGGGTAACCCATGCCGCCGGTGACGAAGACATCCTCGTAACCGTCGGCGTTGAAATCCGCCACCGTGACCCCCCAGGGCCAGTAAGTCTCCGCACCCATTTCATCAGAGACTTCTTTGAACGGCGCAGTCCCCATGTTCTGATACAAGGCATTTCCAAAGAGGTTGTTATCCGGATTCATCAGGAACTCGGGACTCCACTCCACGGTACACCAAGGGTCGCTCTTCGATTTTTCAAACTCTGTGCTGAAATCTGTTTTGCCATCAGTCGTTTGTCCTTCAGTCATGTCGGAGTGCATGTCGGTCAGATAGAGATCCATGAGTCCATCCAGATTATAATCAAAAAACTTGATCCCCATCGCTCCCCACGGTGTTTTTGGAAAAAACTTCTTGGTATCTTCGACGAATTTCTTCCCTGCTTGATTGATATAGAGGCGGTCGTCTCCTTGCATACTCAGAACGTAGAGGTCCGGGTAGCCGTCCAGGTTGATGTCGTAAAACGAGGCGTCACCACTCCAGCTCATGTCGAGAAGACCGGTCTCCTTCGAGACGTCCTTGAACTTCATTTCCCCCATGTTTTGGTAAAGGATGCTTTGCTCCGCGCGTTCAGGATCAAGATGGGCGGAAAAAGCATCAGTTGTTGCCCGATAGTAGCCGCCGACACCTCTTTGTTCAGTCGTGTAGATACCAACGTTCGTTACGAAAATATCGAGGAGGCCGTCCCGATTGAAATCAAAGTAAACAATTCCAGAGGAATGGCCGATATAATCCAGGCCTGACTCTGCGGTGACATCCTTGAATTTTCCGTTGCCGATATTTCGATAGAGCACATTGCCCATTTTGACACTGGTGACAAACAGGTCGGGCCGACCGTCGTTGTCCAGATCGCCAAATGCAGCACCTACACTCACCTTGTCGACCAACGCCACTCCAGCCGCTTCGGTGATTTCTTCAAACTGTCCGCCGCCAATATTTTTCCAGAGCTGATTGCCACCCAATTGATTCGCGAAATAGAGGTCAAGCAGACCATCGCCGTCAACATCCGCGACCGCAACGCCGCTCCCATGATCGTAGTGCGCCGCAGTCCAAAGTTTTGAAGCGTCGTCCACCACGCTGTGGCGGAATGCGATCCCGCTTTCCGGTCGGCGGTCGTGAAATTGAAAATGATAATC
This sequence comes from Verrucomicrobiota bacterium, assembly GCA_041689265.1. Lineage (GTDB taxonomy): Bacteria > Verrucomicrobiota > Verrucomicrobiia > Limisphaerales > RI-55 > JBDNGP01. Next base: position 21,351 of record JBDNGP010000226.1, on the reverse strand, counting down.
AACAGTGTAGTTCGTCGCTGCGGTGCGCTGGAGCGCGGCATTTTTTTTCAGCCACGCCGGGGTTTCTGCGTTACGTCCGATCGGATATCTGATGATCTTTGGCTCGGCAGAGATCCCGTGCTGGGCCAGCAAACTTAGACCGAACAGGCCGATGACCATTGATGATTTGTGAAGAGGAGAGAATGGTATGGGGCGCATGGACTTCGTTAAAAATTTCATTGGACGGAGGCTGTTTGAAAGGAGTTTAACGGTGGGTTAATTCACTTTTTTGATCGACCCGTCAATGCTCAGAATGACTTCTTTGGCCGACGCTGGGATTGTGCAAGTTGTCGACTCACCACCCGGCCAACCGACGATGATCTGAGTCGGCGTGGTTGGCAGGCTCATCACCTGGAGCAATGAATCTTGCGAAAGATAGCCGCTGGCGGTTCGTAACTCACGGACCGGACCGGGCTTGTTTTCTGAAACCAGCCGAACTGTCGCACCGACCGCACCGGGGTTCGAATCCGGACCAACGAGGCGGATGCGCAGGCCGGGTTTGCCGGTCTTGTTGCGGAACAATTTGGTCTGGTTTCCGTTCTGCGAAACGATCAGGTCCGTTTTGCCGTCTTTGTCGTAGTCGGAGACAGCCGAGCCTCGGGATTCGCCGTAGATCTGGATTCCGGAATCCGCGCCGGTTTGTGGTGTAAATCCGCCCTGGCCGTCACCGAGCAGCAACAATCCCCGGCCCGCATCGAGTCGCGGGAGTCGGGGGGACGTTGCGAAGAAGTTCTGTGCCAGGAACAGGTCCTCGGTGCCGTTCCCGTCAAAGTCTGCGACGTTGATGCCGAAGACTGGTGCCCATTGCGCTTCCATCGGAAGTTTGACCGCATCGAAGTGATCCCCGCGATTGAGAAACACCACGTTCGCCAGCTGCGTTGCAGTCAGCATTTTTGTCTGATCAAACAACGGTCCTAGAATGTTCTGAATACCTGTCGTGCTGAAGGCTGCGTGGGTCGGGAAGCGGATCTTCAGAAAGGGCATCGCGTCATCAAGTTCCTTTCGGTCCAGGCGGGGAACAATCTTGTTCAGAGATTCCTCGTAGTATGCTTCCAAAAGCTCAGTCGAGCCGGAGCGGTCAAAATCTCCGAAGTAGACCCGTGCGGGGTTCTCGGGCGAGACGCTGTAAGGGCTGTTCAGTCCGATGTTGCCGGCGACGATGTCCAGCCGTCCGTCGCCATCAAAATCGCCGGTGGCAACGGACTGCCACCAGCCGGTTTCCTTGGCGAGGCCGAGGGATCCGGTCAGATCTTTCACCTGGCTGCCGTCGATTCGAATAACCCGGACTGCGCCCCATTCCGTCGCGAGAATTAGTTCCGGCAGACCATCGTTCGTCAGGTCGCTGAACGTCGCCGCGCGCACGAGCCCAAAATCTTTGAAGGCGGAGCTGAGTTGCAGGTCTTCCTGCCATCCGCCGTTCGTCCTCCGGAAAATTCTGGACGACGCGGCGGATGGAAAATCTCCGGGAATAGTCCGACCGCCGACGAACAACAAAAACGAGCCCTTTCCGTCGATGTCAGCGATGGCGGTGGGACCGGTGGAGGAAAGCGTTGCGGGAACGTCCAGCAAGTGCGCGGGTTTGCCGTCCTTGAACCGAAACATCTGACCCGCCGGTCCGACCTCCAATCCATCCTCGTAGTTCGACCATCCGACGAACATTTCCGCGCCCGTCGAGGTGGGCAGGACGGTGATGCCTACCTGATCCCGGATGTTCAGGCCGGCCCACAACGGATCGTTCATTTTTTCGAATTTCCCGGTGCCATCGTTCTTGAAAACGGCCAGTTGCCCTCCGAGCCCGCCGCCGATGGCCAGATCATCGTCGCCGTCCGAATCGAGATCCGCCCAGGCGATGCCTGGTCCCGGCTGACTCAGTTTTTTGTACAACAGCGGTTGCCGCGCGAAGTCGTCGTAGTTCTCCTCGACATGGAAGTGATTCAACTCGTCGCTGACGTCCGTAAACAATGATGCGCCCGTTGCGGGCTGCGAAGCATCGGAAATATCGACCGAGCCCGTCTCGTAAATCTCATAGATGCAATTCGGCTTCACATCGTTGACGACGGAACGTTTGCCGTTGCGCCAGGTGACTTCAATCTTCATCGACTGGCTGTCACCGGCGGCAAATGCAAGTTTCGTCTCGGCTCCCGAGAGATAGTGTCCGCCGACCTGAATTTCCTGTTGCTGGGAAGGGACCGCGCCGCCCGTGAATTTCACTTTTGCTCCGACGCCATAACTATTTGGGCGGTTGCCTTTCAGCGAGACCGCGACGCGGTTCGCTGTCGCATTGTTTCGGTAGATCAGCGGCGGATCGTTGAGACAGTTCCCGACGATGTCGAGATCACCGTCGAGATCCAGATCCACCTGGACGATTCCGTGCGTCACCTGGGTGGAATTGAACCCCCAGTCGGCGCCGGTTTCGGAAAACGTCAGATCCCTCTGATTTCGAAAAGCCATGTTGGGCGTCAACAAATGCGGGTAGTACTGGAGGTTGCTGTAGGCGACGTTTACGGGAATGTCCCCAAGGCCTGCCACAATTGCGCCCGAGTCGTGGTTCTGCGTGTCATAGGCATGGCCGTTGGAGATCAGCATGTCTTCCCAGCCGTCCAGATCGACATCGAGAAACATAGGGTTCCACGTCCAGTCAGAGGCGTTCAGGCCGGCGTAGTTGGCTATCTCGGCATAGGTGCCATCGGCACGATTGATAAAGAGTGTGTTGCGGCGGATCTGCGGGCGGTCTCTGATGATTCCTGGATGATCGGGCAGGGGATTGGTCTGGCCCATCTGCGTCATTCGCAGCACGTGAGAGCGGCTGAGCATGTCGCAAACGAGAAAGTCATCGTAACCGTCATGATTCAAATCGGCGAACGAGACGCCCATCGAAAAGACGCTCACGGAACGCATCGCAAGGATGTCGATGGCCCTGAATTTCCCGGTGCCATCGTTCATCCAGACGCGGTCCGGTGTTTGAAAATCGTTGCACTCGTAAATGTCCGGATCACCGTCCTGGTCGATATCGCGAAACATGGTGGTCAACGTCATGTCCAGCGGTGCCGTGTCCAGCGGTTTGCCCTCCTCGTCGAGGAAGGCTCCACTGGTCCAGTCCACGACGGAGAAGGTGTTGTTGCCGTTGTTCAGGAACAACATGTTGGTGTCGCCCAGTTCCGTCAGTTTCCCGTCGTGAAGCTGGAGACGCCGGGCATGGCGGCCGCGGATCTGGGTGTTTCCGTTGCGATCAGTCGTGTAGCGAACGCTGGAACCGCTGCGAAGGACGGTGTTCTCGCCATACGAACCCACGTAGAGGTCCAAGTCACCATCGCCATCGACGTCGGCCATCGTCGGCGTGGTGCAACCGATCTTCGCCACCGTCAGCCCCGCAGTGGTGGTCATGTCGGTAAAACGCCCGGTGCCGTCGTTCACAAAATACGCGTTGGAACCGTTGTTTGATGTGACATAGAGATCGAGGTGTCCATCCCCGTTTAAATCACCAAAAGTCGCGCCGACTGTCAGGACTCCCTCACACGCGACGCCCGCCTTCTTGGTGATGTCTTCAAACTGGAAGTTTCCAAGATTGCGGTAGAGCGCATTCTCATCCAGGACGTTGCAAAAATAGATGTCGGGAAGTCCGTCTGAATCGACATCCCCGATGGCCACGCCAGCGCCCTGCATCAGGTTTTGGTTCCGACCGAAAACCTCCAGCGTCGCACGGTTTGTGAAGTGGATGCCCGCCTGCCCGACGTCGATGCTGGTGAAACCTGCCTTGCCCTGCTTGGGAGCTGACAGCAGCGCGTGGCGGAAATGGTCGCCGTCCTTCCAGTCCAGACGGTCGGCCGTGTGTCCGGCGAGAAGCCCCGCAGCGACAAGCAGCAGCACGAACACGGTGGGGCGCGGGGTTCGACGGATACAACGGGTGGTTCGCATGAAAAAAAACTAAAGAGCGTTGATCCAGTTCACCAGCTCCAGGTCAGACGCGACGTTGTCCGACACTTCCAGCGCCGTCGGCGCGCCGAGATTCCGGTAAACGTCGCGCAGCGTGGTGGTGGTGAATGCGTTGCCGGTGTTGTGGATGAATACCGGATTCGGCGCTGCGAGCAGAAGCGGCCCGTTGACTCCGCCGATTCGCCGGATCGCCGGGATGATCCGCGCGCGGCCCGTCCAGAGCGGATCATCATCGACCGCGAATTGCCGAACGTCGGCGATCACCGCATCAGCACCGGGCGCGGCCAGCAGGCAGCGCAATCCCGCTTCATCCTGACCGCAGAGAATGATTTTGCTTTTGGGCAGATGCGTGCGGATGAAGGCGCACACGCCGACGAGATCTCCCACGTGTTCCTGTAGATCCGTCCGGTTGTAGGTCGTGAAAAAATTGGTGTAAGGATCGCGCAGTTTCTCCGTCTCCGGATCGGATTTTGATCCGGTGAGAAACCCGTCGTAAAGCACCACGGTATTGCCGGCCGCGAGCAGCTCGCTCGCGAAGCCGACCGTTTCACCCGAATGATCGGCGCTGTTGTTCATGCCCAGCGGATGGGCGAGCACGACGACGTTTCCGGTCCGCTTGCGGGGCTGATAGATCCGGACATCGGTGGAATGAGTGGTGGAGCCACGCGCCAGTTCAAAGTCGCTCACGCGGGTCTTGTCCGCCATTTCGCGGCTCCCCACGATGCGCACGGTGAATTCCTGCGGATCGGCCGCGAGCTGAAGCACGCTCTGATATGCGGGCTTCATGAGAGCTTGAAAGTTTTCGAGACCGGCCGGGTTCGCAGGCCAGAGGCCGGCCAGTTTTTTACCGGCGTCAGCGATGAGATATTTTTTGTATTCCTCCTTGGACTTCGCGTTGTCGGGAAGCTGGTTTGACGGCCAGACCCGCATGGATTTCGGGTCCTCCATTTTGTAGGGCTGTTCGGGCAACAACATTTCCGGCGCGCGATTCAGGAGCTGTTCGGCCATGAACGCATAGACCGCCTCCCGGGACGTCTGGTTGTAATTGTGAGAAAAATCAAACCGGGCATATCGAAACTGGTCCGAGGGTCCAAACAGGTTGTAGACAGATTCGACGTCTGGTCCTTCGACGGTCATCGTGTCCTTCGTCCAATCGCCGGTCGCGCCGACCAGCATTTGCGGACGGGGCGCGGCGGCGGCGGCGATTTCCATGTTTGAATAATTCACCCGCAGCCCGGGCGCGTTCTCGCACCAACAGCCGCCCTGCATCGTGTGCGACACCATTACCGCTGGGACCTGTACCGCCAACCGGTTGTCCACCGCGCCCAGCATGAACGTCTGCGTTCCGCCTCCCGAAGCGCCGGTGACGGCGATGCGTTTCTTGTCCACATCCTCAAGCGACTCCAGAAAATCGAGCGCACGGATATTGTTCCAGGTCTGCATCCCCATGAGGCTGATGCCCCAGAGCTGGTCGACGGGGTCCTGTGCATAGAGAACGTGTCCGTCGTAAAAATTGGCGTGCTCGAGCGAACCGCCGGCCGTTCGCGGCGAGAACTGGATCGTGTCGTTGTAGCCCGACATGTCGTAGGCGAACGCCACCATCCCCATTCGGGCGAACTGAATGCAGCGGGCGAACACGCTGCCGGTCTCGCTATTCACAAACCGGCCTTCCGCCCAGTGGCCGTGCGGATTCAAAATTCCGGGATACGGCCCGCGACCTTTGCCGATCGGGCGGAACAAATTACCCGCGAGATAAACGCCTGGATGCACTTCGATGGAGACTTTCTCGATGCTGTAATCTGCGCGGTCAACCCGGTCGAAAACTCGCGCGTTCAAAGGGGTTTTCTCCGGCATCGGCCAGAGACCGGTGCTCATTCTCGCCTGCAGCCTGATGGCGTCTGCGCGGCGGTTCCAGTCCGGCAAAGTCTTAATTTCAGGGAACGATCTGGGCGTATTGAGGGTGGTGGGGTCGGCAGCGTGGCCGCGGGTCGCGACCAGACCGGACAATAATAGTATGACAAGAATTCCAAACCTGGACGCGGTAAACAGCATATTCATAGGCGATTGAGTAGATATATACCAAGGAATACCCGGACTCAAGCCCGGCGGCATCTGGTCAGCGGAATTTCTGATTCAGCTCCACCTTTTTCGAAGCGCTGCGCATCCGGATGTTCATCACCTCGACGCCGAGCGCAAACGCCATGGCGAAGTAGATATAGCCCTTCGGAATATGCACCTCAATCCCCTCGATGATCAGCGTGAACCCAATCAACATGAGGAAACTCAGCGCCAGGATTTTCAGTGTGGGGTGTTTGTGAATGAAATTGCTGAGGCGCTCGGCGAACACAAGCATCACGCCGACCGAAACCACGACGGCCGCGATCATGACCTCCACATCCTTCGCCATCCCGATCGCGGTGATCACGGAGTCCAGCGAGAAGACGATGTCCAGCAGCATGATCTGAACGATCACACTCGCGAACGAGGGCGCCACCCGCGCGGTCGCCTCACCGTCTTCACCCTCCAGTTTTTCGTGGATCTCTTTCACGGCCTTCCAGATGAGAAAGAACCCACCGACGATCAGGATCAGATCCCGGCCGGAGATTCCCATCGGCGCCTTCATGAGCAGCAACTGCGGAACGGTAAACATCGGCGTGGTCAGTCCCATCACCCAGGTGAGTCCGAGCAAAAGCAGGATGCGCGTGACCAGCGCGGCCAGCAAACCGAGACGTCGGGCTTTGGCCTGCTGGTGCTCGGGGAGTTTGCCCGAAAGAATTGAGATAAAGATGATGTTGTCGATGCCGAGAACGATCTCCAGCAACGCGAGCGTAAAAAACGAAATCCAGGCTTCAGGCTGTGTCAGCAGGTCCATGCGGGCGCAGAGTAGGGAGAGCCCCTCGTCCCACTCAATTGGAAACTGTCCCGAATTTTATGATCAAGATTAGTAGCCGGTCTGAAAACCGTAGCGTCGGCCATCCCTGGCTGACGTGAGGTGAACTTTGAACTTTGGGCGTTGGGTTCGTAGGACCGGCATCCTGCCTGTCACGGGTGCCGCGAGGATCCGGCCAGTGTCACGACGTGGCCCGGGTCGTCACTTTCAACCGCGTCCGGTTTTCGTGACCGCAAGGAGACAGATGGGACGCTCTGTCCTACGACGGAGCGTGGACGGCTCGTCCGCGGCGGTTGGCGTGGCGTTTTTTCGCCGGGCTGGAAGCACCGGCTCTACGGCAGGCACGGATGCCCGCCGCCACTTTTCAGACGGGCAACCCAAGATTGCGGAGATTTTCCGGGGCGAAATTCCGAATTGTGGCATCCCGTCGCCAAGCGCCCCTCGCGTCCGATCCCATCCCCGCGTGATTCCGTCATTGACTCGGCGCATTCAGTTTCGACACTGGCCGCGCCCGTCCATGAAAACGCTGCAACTCTATTTAATGCGACAAATCCTCGCCACCCTGGTGATGACCGTGGGGGTGTTTACGGGCGTCCTGCTTCTGGGATCGCTGGCGAAGGAGATGTTGTTCCTCTTGATCGACGAGAACGTGAATCTCTGGATGGTCGCCAAGGCGATCGGCATGTTGATCCCGTTCATCCTCGTCTTCGCGCTGCCCATCGGAATGCTGACCGCCACCCTGCTGGTGTTCGGCCGGCTGAGCGCGGATCAGGAATTGACGGCGATGCGCGCGAGCGGGGTCAGCCTGATTTCACTGGTGTCTCCCGTGCTGTTGTTCAGCGTGTTGATGAGCATCGTCTGCGCGATGATCAATCTTGATTACGCTCCCCACGCCCGCCAGGCGTACAAGCGGATGCTGGTCGAATTGGGAAAGTCCAACCTCGGTCTGATCCTGCCGTCCGGGACATTCATTTCACATATTCCCGGTTACACGATTTACATCGGTAAATCCTCGGCCGGCGGCGAAATGGAGGACGTGTCCATCTACCAGATCAAGGAGGGCCGGGTGGCGATGGCCTTCAACGCGCGACGGGCGAAACTGGATCTGGACCCGAACAGCGGGGAGGCGAGCCTGACGCTCTTCGACGGACAACAGGTAAACTTCACGAACAACGTGTCGTTTTTCTTCAGCGAGCTTCCTCTGGCCGAGCCGCTGAGCCTGGGCGGCGATTCAGACCAGCTCGGCGAGGCGAATCTGAGCAACATGACCCTGCCGGAATTATTGAGCAAGAACGAGGAACTGGAGCGGGCTGGCATCGAGGCGACGCCTGTACACGTGCAGATCCATTCCAAGATCGCGTTCTCCTTTGCGTGCATCGGGTTCACTTTGATCGGTATTCCGCTCGGACTGCAATCGCATCGTCGCGAGACCCGCTCCGGCGTTTTCGTGGCGCTGATTCTGATCAGTGTTTACTACGGATTCTTTATTTTCGCGGAGGCGCAGGAATCCAAACCGCATCTCCATCCCTACCTCTTCGTCTGGATCCCGAACTTCCTGTTTCAGATCATCGGTGCAGTGCTGCTTTATCGGGCGGATCATTCGGTGAGGTAACGCCGGATGCGCTCACTTCACGGCTTCGTTGAGGCGGCGGGCGTTCATCACAAGAATGATTCCTCCGGACAACGCGAGCAACGTGGCGAAGGCGAAAACAAACCGCAGATTCTGCCCTGTCGCGGCGGTGATCCAGCCGACGCCGAAGTTGGCCAGCATCGGTCCCAGCCCCGAACCGCACAGGATCAACATCGTCTGCGCGGTCGATTTAATTTCGCGCGGCGCGATGGTGTTGATCAACACGCTGACGCCGATGTGGTGATAGACGACCACGATGCCCGTCAGCAGATGACTGGCGACCAGCAGAACCACATTGTCCGACAACCAGAAGATCAGGTGACGCGCCACCATCGCGGTGATCCCGATCAGAATCGTCACCGTCAACGGCAGTCGCGCCAGCAGTTTGAATTGCCATCTGAACAGGATGATCTCGAGGATGACGCCGATGCACTGCGACGGGCCGATCCATTTTCGGTTGAGCCCGGCGTCCTCAAGCATGGGTGCTGAATAAATCGCTTGGATGGCGAACGATGATGCCACGAGGAAATAGACCAGCAGGACAACGAGGTAACTGCGATTGCGCAGAAGTCGTTTCACGGACTCGGCGTAACTGATTCCCGGGGCATGCGTCGGTGTTACGTGAATGGCTCCAGGTTTCAAGTGAGGCAGGAAGAACGACGCAAGGGCCATCGCGCCGGCAATCATCACGCCGAGCGAAATCGTGAATCCCAGATTCGGCTCCGGTTTGATTGCCAGCCACAGATAAATCACCACCGACGGCACGATCCATCCGATCGAACCCCACGCCCGGAGTTTGCCGAACTGTTCACGCGGGTTCTCCAGAAAATGAAAGCTGAGCGGATTAAGAAGGACGAACGATGGGTTCAGGCAGGCGTAGAACAGCATGAACAGGATCATCAATCCGATGAAACTCTGCTGCCGGCCGAACACGATCAGCAGCACGACCATCAAGGCGTTCAGCAGGGTGAAGATCCGGTTTAGCGGAACCCACCGGTCGGCGAGCATGCCCCAGAAGAAGGGAAAAAACAGCAGCATCGCCGAGGCACCGGAAAAGATGTGGCTGATCTGGGTGAAGTCGAGGCCGCGATCCCGGAAGAGCAGGGCGATGAATGGAAGCACCGCGCCGCCCAGCCCATACTGGAGGCACATCGCCACCGTGAGCGAACGCGGTACGCGGCTGGAATGAGGAGCGGTCATGAATCGTTCGGCACGGCTTGCGGATATGCCGGACTACTTCTGCGCGATGAGGGTCAGGCGACGCCACCACCAGACGATGATCCCATTCTCCTCGGCGATGCGGAATTGCCGGCGGGCCTGTTCCGGCGCGGTTCGAACCAGCTCGAGAACGCGCCGGCGGTTCTCCGGCGGCGTGTCGGCCGTTTCAAAATACCAGTTCAGATCCGGCATCTTGAACGGATCGAGCTGGCAGTGAATCGTTTTCAATCCCGCCGCGGCACAATGCGACTGCCACGATGACGGCCGCAGAAAGCGGTGGTGGCTCGGGTCGCGCAGTTTTTCAACCTGGTGCGTCCACTCCTCGGCCTCGGACTGGTCGTCCTCCACGCTACCGTCAATCAACAGAAAATGACCGCCGGGTTTCAAGACGCGCGCGGTCTCGGACACGAACTTGGCTGGATCGCTGAAATGATGCGCGGCCACCCGGCAGGTCACCAGATCGAAGGTCTCGTCGTCGTCGTACGGAAATGCTTCGGCCGGGTGGAGGTGGGTCCGGATGCTGACATTTCGTTCCCGGGCTGATTCCGTCACGCGGTCGAGCATCGGCTGGGCGATGTCGGCACACGTCACATCATGCCCGAGTCCGGCCAGATGCAGCCCGGTGTGTCCGGCACCCGTCGCGACGTCCAGAACCCGGACCGGCGGTGGCAGGGGGCCGATCTGTTCGAGGGCAGACACGACATCGGAGACGTCGGCGAGGATGTGGCCTTTCCCGTAGCGATGGCTTTGTCGGCCGAACTGATCGGCGGCGGATGCTTGAACGGGGTCCAGATTCATGGACGGAGTATTTGGGAAAGGGGGGAGGAAGTAAACAGTTGGTCAGTGAATCAATCGTATCCACTTGTGCAATGTTGCGTTTTGACATGGAAAACGAGTCGCTTCACACTCTGACGGTGAACAGATACAACATGATCGTTGGCAGGCTGAGGAGGCTCGCATCGGGAAACCCAACACAGTTCTTCTGACAATGCAAAGCTGAGGCAAAGTTTTTTACATCCAGAAATCAACAGATGCTAAATTCTCTCCATGCCTGACCGTGCCAAGCCCAATCGACAAAGCCGATCAGGTCGGCGGTTTATTCTTTCGGTTCTCCTTTTCTCTCTTGTTGGATTCGGAACGGCGTATTTTTTTAGTCCGTCGGAAAAAGTTCCTTCATTTGATCCGGACCGTTTCATGATCACTTCCGAAGCCAATTATGGCATCTCTGCAAACGCCGGTGTGATGGAACGAATTTGGCATGCCTGGGAGCGGGTTAAGCGCGGTGCCGGGATTCGTCCTAATCAGACCTATTCTTTTGGTGCGGCATTGACAAACAGGTGCTCAATTTACGGCCTGCTAAATCAATGCACTGACGTTAGTGGTGTTCGTTACGTTATTGCGAAAGACGTCGCCGCTGGGTCCGTCAAGTTTGGACATACAAACACATTGAACGGAGCCCAGTGGGTGGACGCTTTCACTACCGCCCTGAAGACCGGGATACCCCAGTGGTGGGTTGAGGCGTCAGGATCTTTTCGAAAAGAGAATCTCGTCCTGGTGACGAACGGTCCGACCACAGTGTTTGTTGTCCCCAAAGAAATGGCTCAAGAAATCGTGGATGGCAAATTCGGCAATGGGCAGGGGAAGTATACAGTGGGTCAGTGAATCAGTCCTGATCGCCAATCGCAGACCGTCTGTGCACCGCTCCGTTTCCGGCCATTTCCGGCCCCGTGCATTCGAGTGCGGCTTGAAATGAAAACTAATCTTAACAATCCCGTAACTTTTAGGATTGGAATCGGTCTTGAGCTGTGAAGAATCGAAAGCCAACCCATTCGTTCCGGCATGAACAAGCAAGAATCCCTGCTCGAGTTTTTCTCCACCCAGGCGGCCGACATCAATCTCGGCCCCTATGTCTTCAACCTTCTGCTTGCGGCGCTGCTTTCGTATCTGCTGGGGCGGGTGTACGTTCGGTTCGGGACCACCTTGTCCAACCGGGAGATGTTCAGTCGGAATTTCCTGATCATCACCATGACCACGATGGTGATCATCACAATCGTAAAATCATCCATCCAGCTCTCGCTGGGGCTGGTGGGCGCGCTGTCCATCATTCGTTTCCGCGCGGCGATCAAAGAGCCCGAGGAACTGCTCTTCCTGTTCGTCGCGATCGCGGTCGGGCTGGGACTGGGTGCGGAGCAGACCATCATCACCACGCTGTCGTTCGGCATCATCGTCACCATTCTCATCGCGCGACATTACGTCCGGGGAACCCAGCCACGGGCCAATCTGTATCTCTCCATTTCACATCACGGCCCGAACCAGCCGGCGTTGCCGCAGCTGGTGATGGCGGTCAAGGCGCATGCAGCCCGTTCTGAATTGAAGCGCTACGACGAGTCGAGCGATTCGATTGAGGCCGCGTTCCAGGCGAACTTCGACAGCATTGAAAAAGTGGACGCTTGCACCGAACAATTGCGGAAACTATCGAAAGATTTACGGGTCAGCCTGCACGAGGATCGTGGACTGGGAACCTGACCATGGATGAGCGTGACAAAAACGGCTTCCGGTTCGAGCGTAAATATCACGTGGAGCACATGCCGTTCGCAGCCATCGAACATCTGGTAAAACGAAACCCCGCGCTGTTTCGCCAGGCGTTTCCCGACCGGGTGATCAACAATATCTATCTCGACACACCGAGCCGCCGCAGTCTGCTGGAGAATCTCGACGGCATCGCGGATCGGATCAAAGCGCGGATCCGTTGGTACGGTGAACTGCTGGGGCACATTAAGAAACCGGTCCTCGAATTTAAGATCAAGAGAGGAATGGTCGGCGCGAAGGATTCCTATGTGCTCGCGCCGTTTGCGGTTGAACCGAAAATGAACGCATCCGCCGTTCACGATGTGCTGGAACGATCAGAGCTTCCGGAACACATCCGGCTGGAGCTGTACAAATTCGAGCCTGTCCTGCTCAATCGTTACCGGCGCAAGTATTTCATTTCCGCTGACAGCCACTATCGAATCACCCTGGACTGGCAGCTGGAATACTATCGGTTTGATCGTCACTATAATTTGTTCACCCGACCGCACAAAGATCAGCACAGCACTGTCGTCGAACTAAAGTACAGCGGTTCGATCGACCAAATTGATGAACGCGTCGCAAGCTACTTTCCATTTCGCGTCACCCGGATGTCCAAGTTCGTCACCGGCATGCAATCGGTCCACTACGATTGACCGATGACACTGTGTTTTCTGACAACCTTCCCGCCCTTGTCCTCGAGTGAGCACCGATCCAAAAAAGACTGAGAAACCGATCCCCGGCTGGCTGTTCATGCTCGCGTTGATGATTGGTATTGGCGCGCTCGGACTGTTTCAGTTCGGCCGCCAGGTCGAGCGCCGTGCTGTGCCGGTCATTTCCGAGATCCAGGCGTTGAATCAGACAGGATTGAGGGACCTCGCGGGTGAACTCAGCGACTGGATCGAGATCTGGAATCCGACCGACGAACCGATTGATCTGACGGGTTATTATCTTTCCGATGATTATCGAGAGCTTCAGAAATGGCGCTTTCCAAAACGCACGCTAGCCCCAAAGAAGTTTCTGATCGTATTCGCCTCCGGCCAGAACATCGCCGGTGAAACCGGCGAACTACACACCAATTTTAAGCTGCGACCCGAGGGTGAATACCTCGCACTGGTGGCACCCAACGGAAAACGCCTGCTACAGGAATTTCTGCCCCGGTACCCGAAACAGTTCGGTGATATTTCGTTTGGCCTCAAACCCGAGATCTTTCAGCAGGCGAAGACCCGGCTCTCCGGCAATCTGCAGGACATGACGTTTCTCCTGCTGCCGACCCCGGGCAAACCGAACCAGATCGAAATGCTGGGGCTCGTTGCGGATACGAAATTCAGCCTGAACCGGTGTTTTCTCAACGCGCCAACCAACGTTGCTTTGTCCGTGAAAACCTACGGTGCGGATATCCGATACACGCTGGACGGATCGCTCCCGAACGAAACCAACGGGGTCCTCTACACGGAGCCCATTACGATCCATCGCACCACGACCGTGCGGGCCACCGCCGTCCGGCCCGGCTTCAAGTCCAGCAACGTGGATTCGCATACCTTCATTTTTCCGGAGCAGATCGCCCGAAGCCTCGATTCCGATCAGTCGGCGGAAACTCTCCAGCGCCTCGTCGACGGGTTGGTTGAAATCCCCTCAATCTGCTTGACTTTGCCCGACGTCATCGGCGGTCCGAGTTCGGGCATTTCCGGTGAAATGCGCGGGTCCCTGGAAATTGTCGATCCAACCGTTGGCGAGAGCAAACAGGCGGATTGCGGGGTCGAAATATTTGAACCGGGATCGGCTGGTTTCGCTGCCGCGCACAAGAACAGCTTTCAGTTGAAGTTCGACAGCGAGTTCGGTGCTCCGGAATTCAAGCACCCGCTGTTCGGTCCGCGAAAACCCAGAACGTTTCACGACCTTGTCCTGTGGAGCGGCACGGCGGCTCACACGAACGGGACCGGTCTTGCCGCCCTGCTTTCCGACGCGTGGATCCGGTCCACCATGTTGAGCCTTGGCCGGATCGCTCCACGGAGTCTCTTCGTCAACGTCTACCTGAACGGATCGTATCGCGGTGTGTACAGCCTCATGGAGTTTCCCTCGACTCCGTTCCTTGTCGCAGAATCCGGAACGGCTGCGCCACTGTTTGATATCCGGCAGGGGCTCCGTCAGTTGGCGGGGGATTCGATCTCCTGGAACAAGCTGAATGCGCGGTCCGGTTTGTCCACCTACGAGCAATTGAATGCGGCGGTCGACCTGGAAGCTTTCATCGATTTCATGTTGGTTCAGCTGTTCACCGGAACGGCGGATCTGGACCGCGACGGAAATTGGATGGCGGTGCGCGCCCGGAGCGCGGTCGGTCGATTTGAATTCATGACAACCGTGAATCCGAATCCCCTGACCAACTGGACGCTTGATCAGATCAATACCGGGGGAGAACAGGGGCCGGCGTGGCTGTTTCAACTGCTTCGGCGGGACAAGATTTTTCAGGAACAATTTGCCCTGCGCGCGGTGGAATTGCTGGGCCCGGGTGGTGCGTTGTCCAAGGAGAAATCCGTGGAACGTTTTCGATTCTCGATGAGCGGGATCGAAGAAGCGGCAGCGATGGAATCTCTTCGCTGGAACGCCGGAGGAGGGGACGGGGTGCGGAAATTTCTGGAGGAAAGACCCGGCGAATTCAAGAAACAACTCGAATCCGCCGGGCTGTGGAAATGACGACGTTCAGACAGTGAACGGCTTGTCGGACTTCACGTTCACCACGAACCGGCTGCGAGGATCTTGGTTTCGTTCGAACGAGTAGGTGGCCGCTCCGAGTGTTTCGGCGAGTGCCGCCTCCAGGTCAGGCTTCAGTGCGGCGAGGGTCTCGTCGGTGTTCGGAGCGAGCCGGCGGTCATTGACGATGATCTGCAGCTCGTTGTCGGCGAACTCCAGCTTGCCTTTGAACACCGCTTCCGCTTGGAGCATCTGGCAGATTACCCGAGCCTTCCCAATTTCTTTCTTCACGAGTTCCTGATTGGAACCTTCAGCGACCGTCCGTCGGTTGACGAGAACACCGAGGCGCCCTTCATTGTTGTCGAGACTGTAGAGCGTGTTGTGTCCGACCAGCACGATTCCCGGTCCTTCAGGCACCTGCGCATAGTCGGCGACATCGATCAGCAGATCATCGATTTTGTCTTCCTGAATCCATTTTTGGAACACGCCGATCGCGTCCGACATCTTGATCGCATCCGCGTTCTTGATGAAGAACTTGACGTTGACGTGCTGAATTCCGTTTTCAGTGGCTTGCATTTTGTTCAAATAAGCTAGGTTAGGCTTTGACGGTTTTTTCGCTCATCCGTGCGTGGCAGTTGTAGCAACCTTCGGCGAACAGACCGGCTTCTTCGATCAGGGTGTGAACCGACTCAACCGTGTGTTTCTTGGCGCGGTTTTCCCACGCGTCGAAGAAGTAGCCCGCAAACTTGCCGCCCGCGAACGGATCAAAAAACAACTTCGTGTCATAGTACTGTTCGCGGAAGTGCTTCAGGACGTCCTCCGTTGTTTTTGGAACGTTTGGCAGCTTCAGTTTCAACATGCCGGTGGCGGCGGTTTCCATCGCCTTCCAGGCCAAGCGCGCGGCGTCATCCACATCCTTCTTGTCGAGCGCGAGCTGCGCCTCGAACACCAGACGCTCGCTTGCGGTCATGTCGAAGACGAACGAGCTGACCAGTTCGCCGGCGCACTCGCCGATGCCGATGTCGTCCTTCGTGTATTCCCGGGTATCGCCCCAGTCGCTGTAGAATGACGGGTCCTCCGAGTGTTTCGGAATCGTCATCAGGTCGTTGATCATCTCCTTGATCGAACCTTTCCCGACGCGCTCGACGTAGTCCTTGAAGCGTTCGCCGTCCTTGTGATCCTTCAGAAAGGCCTCGGTCAGACGATCAACAGTCGCAGGGATGTTCTTCGATGGAACAGCCCCGATTCCGAGCCCGTAAGAACCACCGTTCTGATCCCATTGACCGCCGAGAACCACCTGGAAATGCGGAACCGTGTGGCCGTCAAACATGCGTCCGACGCCGAAGAATCCGAGGTCCGAGATGTGATGCTGACCACAGGAATTGAAGCAGCCGCTGATCTTGATCTTCAGGCCCTTGATCGCTTCGTCCATCGAGTAATACTTCTCGGACAAGCGGTTCATCAGCTCACCGGCCAATCCACGCGATGCCGAAGTGCCCAGTTTGCACGTGTCGGTTCCGGGGCAGGACGTGATGTCAACGATGGTTCCCGCACCCTTGGACGCGAGATTCGCGGACTTGAGGTCCGTGAAAAGCGCCGGCAGATCGGCGGCGGCAACCCAGCGCAGCAGGAGGTTCTGCTCAACCGTCGTGCGGATCGCGTCACCAATGTATTTGCGGCAGATGTCCGCCAGCGCGCGCAGTTGATCCGACGTGATGTCGCCGAGTGGCAGGTTGATCTCAACCATGTGATAACCCGGCTGCCGCTGATCGGCGACGTTCGTGCGACGCCAATCCTTGTAATCAGCATCGGTCGGTTCAGGACCGGCAACGATGTCTTCGCGAACGGGCTTCTCGTCCAACGCGTGAATGTCCTTCAAGTAGGAAGTCCAACGTGGATCGTCGGCAAGGATGGCGCGTTCTTCGAAAACGAGTTTGCGGAACTCTTCAATACCCAGTTTTTCAACGAGGAATTTGACGCGCGCGCGGCTGCGGTTCGCCTTCTCACCCAATCGTCCGAACACGCGGGCGATCGCCTGGCTCAACGGCAGAATCTCGCCTTCAGTGACAAACTCCTGCAGCACTTTCGCCTGACGCGGTGCTGCACCGAGTCCTCCGCCGACATACATTTCAAAGCCGCGTTCGACCTTGCCGTTCACCGTGCGCGTTTTCGCGATGAACCCGATGTCGTGCATGTTTACGAGACCGCACGCTTTTTCAGCGCAACCTGAGAACGCCGGTTTCACTTTGCGACCGAAATCCTGACAGTCCGGATGGCCCATGAGGAAATAGGTCAGCGCGTGGGCATAGGGTGTGACATCGAATGCCTCGGTCGTGCACACCCCGGCGCAAGGGCAGGCCGTGACGTTGCGCACCGAGTTGCCGCAGGCTTCGCGGGTGGTGATTCCCACCGCAGCGAGACGACGCATGATCGTCGGGGTGTCATCGATGTGAATGAAATGGAGCTGCCAGTCCTGACGGGTCGTAACGTGCGAGATGCCGTCGGCATACTCTTCCGCAAGCTCAGCCATCATTTCGAGCTGTTCCGCTGTCGTGCCGCCATAAGGGAGCTTGATCCGCAGCATGCCCGGCGCGTCCCACACGGTACCGGGTCCCTTGGTCAGGTCGGCACAGGGGAACTTTAGTTTCCGGGTGCGATTACCGTCGTTGCGATGACCGTTGTCGTAGCGTTGGCCGTACGCACCGCGACGGAGACGGGTTTCGGCGAAGACCTTCTCGTCGATTTTACCGTCCTTGCGAAGTTTGATTTCGGTCTCGAAGGCGTCAATTTCCTCCGCGAGGTTCTTCGGGATGCGGTCGAGAATCTTTTCCCGCCAGAATGGGTTGCTTGCTTTCATGGTTAGAATGGGTGGCCCCGGGAACTTTCCCGGAAAAGGGACCGCGTTTTAACGCCTGCCCCTAGTTAATGTCCAATTACTTGTTAAAGTTGATTAAGTTGATCAACTTAGTAAAGTATTCTGGCGTGACAGCACGCTGTCAACATTTTTGGAGCGCAAATTGTTCATCAGTGCGTCCCTAGTTTCAATCTTTTCTGGTCCAAGGTGGGAGTGGCTGCTGTAAAAAATTACTCGTCGCGCACTCCGCGTCTCTGCGTGAGATTCTCTCCCGGTTTGGAGATCAGGATTAAGCGCTAAATTGTGAGTGGGAACTTCGATGAACTACGAAAACCATAAGCATCCTTGCCAACTTCCTTGGCTACTTGTCAGGATTGCCGCGTGTTTACACGGAAAATGACCAGATAGTCGCTGCACCGCATCGATCATGAGCAAGAAACAATACTTTGGGGTGGACCGGTTCGTCGGGAGAACACCGCTGATTCGTCTCAAGAAACTTTCCGAACTGACCGGATGTGAGATTCTGGGCAAGGCCGAATTCATGAACCCGGGAGGCTCAGTCAAGGATCGGGCGGCGCTGGGAATGATTCAGGATGCCGAGGAGAAAGGACTGCTCAAACCCGGTGGCACGATCGTGGAAGGCACTGCCGGCAACACCGGCATCGGCCTTACGGTCGTCGGTCTGGCAAAAGGTTACCGGACCGTGATCGTCATTCCGGAAACGCAATCGGTGGAGAAGATCCAATTGCTGCGTACGCTCGGCGCGGAAGTGAAAACGGTTCCGGAAAAACCATACACCGATCCGGGCAACTACAATCATCAGGCCGAACGACTCGCGGAGGAGAAGGGCTGGTTCTGGGCGAACCAGTTCGACAACACCGCCAACCGAAGGGCGCATTTCCAGACCACCGGCCCGGAGATCTGGGAACAGACGGTCGGCGAAGTGACCGGGTTCGTTGCGTCCGTCGGAACCGGTGGCACGCTCGCGGGCACCTCGTTGTTTTTGAAGGAACGGAACCCGGAGATTGTCTGTGCCTGCGCGGATCCGTACGGGGCGGCCATGTGGTCGTGGTTCAAGAACGGCAACCTCGAGACGAACGACGGCGATTCGTTTGCCGAAGGAATCGGTCAGGGACGGGTGACGAAGAACCTCGAGGACATCAAGATCGACGACGCGTTTCGGATCGAAGATCAGACCGCGCTCACGATCATCAATCACCTGCTGCGTGATGAGGGACTGTTTCTCGGGTTGTCGGCCGGAATCAATGTCGCGGGAGCCGTTCGGCTGGCGAAAGAACGCGGTCCCGGCCAGGTCATCACGACGTTGCTGTGCGATTCAGGCATGCGTTACATGTCGAAAATTTTCAACAAGGACTGGCTGAAAGCCAAGGACCTTAATCCTGACCGGAAAATCGAATCTGTCATCAAGTAGCCGCGGGCCTCCAGTTCTACCGATTCATCAAACGCGTCAGCGTTTGCACCGCGCATTTTGAAAACTCGGGATTGTTGATCGCACAATCCAGGTCCACCACTTCCACACTTGAATTTAGATTGGCTTTCAATGTTTGAAAAAATGCTTCATCCGCGAAGACATCGTTGAACGGTTTGCCGAGTTCGCCGATCACGCTGAACCCTTTCTGCGGTAGCAGCACCGCGACTGGCCCGGTGTAGGCGTTGAGCTTCTCCGCGAAAATCTTCCCGAGCTCTGCCGATTCATCCTTCGTTAATCGCATCAGCGTGACGTTCGGATTGTGCTGATAGAATTTGCGGTCCTGGAACTTGTCCGGCACAGAATCGCGAGTACCAAAATTCACCATGTCGATGCACCCGGGTGCGACGACAGTTGGTGTTCCGGTCCTGCCCGCCGCTTCCAGTCGCGTCGGTCCGGCCGACAGTATCCCGCCGACGAGCTCGTCAGCCCATTCAGTGGTGGTCAGATCCAACACGCCGGAGATCATTCCGGATTCGATGAGCGATTCCATGGTGCGGCCACCGGTTCCGGTCGCATGAAAAACAAGCACTTCGAATCCTGAAGCTTCGAGCTCCTTCTTGGCGGCGAGCACGCAATCATTGGTGTTGCCGAACATGCTGGCGGCGATGAGCGGCTTATCCTCGCCGGTCGGAACGGTCATTTCAACCATCCCGCAAATCGCTCCCGCTGCTCGGGCAAATATGGGTCGCGAAATGCGGTTGATGCCGGCGATATCAACCACGCTGGGCACCAACACGATATCGCGTGAACCGATATACGGCGCGGTGTTGCCGCTGGCCAGAGTGCTGACCATTACCTTTGGGAAACCGATCGGAAGCCCCCGCATCGCCGTGCAACCGATCGTTGTACCGCCGCCGCCGCCGAGTGAGATGACCCCATCGATCTTCCTCTCCGCCTGTAAGCGCGAGAGCAGGGCGGCGGCGGCGTTGGCCATTGCGGTGACGGTTTCGCCACGATCTTTTTTTGCAACTAACGCCGCGAGATCAACGCCGCCTTCGCGGGCGACCTCTTCACGCGTGATGTCCGGTTTGAGTTTGGGTGCTTCCAACGCACCGACATCGATGATGAGCGTTTTGTGTCCTTTTTGGCGGATGAGGTCCGCGACAAACCCATGTTCGTCGCCCTTGGTGTCGAGTGTTCCGAGAATTGCAATGGTCGCCATGGTGTGGCGCGATTAAAGGCCGAAACGCAAGTCATCATCAAGCCGGGAAAATTGAAACGGTGAGCTCGAAATCGTGAGGCAATGTGGGGCGAGCCCTCCGGGCGAACCTATGGGCGCACGAGACGCCCGTGGCTGTCGATTCGTAACAGGATCTCTCCGAGGAACGGGCTGTTTTGGTATCGACGAGTGGCTCAAACTGGCGGTTCTTGCAAAGCCTCGGAAGGCTCGCCTTTTCCTGCGACGAGGCCAACTTCTTGTCCACGCATTCAAACGCACCCAAATCAAAACGCCAGCCGGTTAAGCGGCTGGCGTTTCACTCGCGGACGGACCGCGAGCTTCCGGGGGAGGGAAGAGTTACTGGTCGCCGCGGCCCGTCGGAGCACCGCCACGGTCGCCACGGCCGAACATCGCGCGCATGCTCGTGTCGACCTCCTCGCCGTTGTAAAGTTTCTGCAGCACCTCCGCCGTACGATCCACCATCCGCAGCGAGCGTTCGTCGTCGCCAAAATATTGCCGCGAATTCTCCAGCAGATTCAGCCGTGCCTGGATCACGTTACGATCCGTCGGAACCTCGCCGCCGCCGTCACGTCCCATGCCGCCACCGGCAAGCCCCATCACAGCCATCGCCCGGACCATGCCCGGCGTCTCTGTATTACTGACCACGTCGGTGAACACCTGATTCGCCTGAATGTTCAGCCCGGCGTATGGCAGAGTGGACGCCACAATTTGCGCGACGTCACCGCGGTTGGTCAGCCGGGGGTCGTTGTAAATATTGTAAAGCGCCGCCATCGATTGATCACCCAGCGCCCAGTTCACGTAACTCAACACGGTCCGGTCAATGCGCCCTTCCTGATTGATCACCAACTTCTGCGCGGCG
>JBDNGP010000225.1:0-1796 GCA_041689265.1 Verrucomicrobiota bacterium | reverse complement strand
GGAGACGATGTTCATCGCCTCAAGTGGGCTGCGCCAAAAATAAAAAGTTTTTTCAAGCCCGAAGTGTCAATCAAAACGATCTGGACCGATCACATTTTCCACGAATTTTTCGGTCACTCCTTTTTCGGACAGGCTCTTAGCGTTCGTCATCTCCTTCACATGGCCCACGATGTTAGAACCTCGTTTAGACCATGAAAAGAGGCTGGAAGCCCCTCCTGAAATCACTCATTCAGCTACATCGACTTGCTGTGCGTCCGACCCCGAACCTTAAAAATCTACTTTTACGAATCCTTAATCTCGGATAATCTGTTGGAAATGCGATCTATTCAATTAAGGCACGGGAAGGTTTGGACCTGTATTAGTCATCCAAGAGCGATACTCGCTGTTCCTGCATTGGCGCTGATTTTAGGGGCGACCGGATGTTCAACCATGGCACCCGATTCCAAACCAATGACCCAGGCTGAGCAGGCGGCCCTTAGCCCGTTCGAAGCGCTCGCGGAGTTGAAGGCAGGTAATGCTCGATTCGTTTCGGGGAACATGATCAAACGCGATTGGGCGGTTCAACGCGCGGCGACTGCCCCCGGCCAGTTCCCGGCGAGTGTGATTTTGAGCTGCGTCGATTCTCGAACCTCCAGCGAGATCGTATTTGATCAGGGGATGGGCGACATCTTCAACGCACGAGTTGCCGGCAACGTGGTTGATGGTGATCTCCTGGGAAGTATGGAGTTCACAGCCAAGTTGGCCGGCGTCAAGTTGATCGCGGTTGTGGGCCACACCAGTTGCGGTGCGGTGAAAGGAGCCTGCAGCGGTGCGGAGTTGGGCAATCTGACCGGCTTGTTGAATAAGATCAAACCAAGCGTGGAAGAGGCTCGTAAGGAGACGCCCAATGGGACTGATAAGGATATTGAATTCGTCAACACCGTGGCGGAATTGCATGTTAAGAATGTCATCAGGAAAATTCGCGAAAACAGTCCAGTATTGGCGGAGCTTTTGGATAATGGCGACGTAATGCTCGTCGGTGCGATGCAGGATCTGGAAACAGGTGAAGTTCGGTTCCTTGATCAATAATTCATGGAAATTGATTTCTTCAAAGCACTGTCGGCGAATTTGCTATCACCGACAGTGCTCTTTTTTGCGCTCGGGATTGAGGCCGCTCATTCTTGAGAAAGAATCGGCGTGAAATCGACGAAATCATACGGTGTTCGTCGACCGGTGTATTCTGGATAGCTGCTCAATTAATGGCGCCTCAAGTAGTCGATTCGTTGCTGCAGGGGGCAGAGCTTCGTGGCTTCGGTGAAAACCGGATTCAGATGGACATAGCGGGTTAACGCCAGCAGGTATTCGTCTCCCTCCACAAGTTTGGCTTTGTAACGGCCGTCGAACAGATGTCCATGTCGGAGATTGAAGTAGACGGCGCAGGCTGGTGGAAAGGGACTGCATGAAGTGATCTGTACTGGAAAAAAGGGACAAGGGATTCTCTTAGAAAGAGAATTGCAAAGTCAAGCGCCGACGACATAGCCAGGAATTCAAGAAGGAAGCCGTGCGGTACATGGTGCTGGAGGGGGAGACCAGTCGTTGACCTCCCCCAGATAGAGCACATGGCGTTGGACGCATCTCTTGCCGATCCGACAGCTCTCCTCGATCTAAGGTGGCAGAGGCGGCGCGTTTTTGAATCAATGACCTCAGGAGGCGAATAATTACGCTACGGAGGAGGCGGTCATTGTTAGGTATGGTTTGTTTTTGGTGCGCCGGTTTTTGGTTTTCTTCCCGGCGCCGGTTTCGCTGGGCAAGTTTCT
>JBDNGP010000224.1:0-3675 GCA_041689265.1 Verrucomicrobiota bacterium | reverse complement strand
CACTGGCGGCCAATGTTGCGGGTTCCGTTTTCATCCGGGCATGAACCTGATCTTTCCCATCCCAGAAGTAAAGTGCTGAATCCTCTTCGACCGGCCATGGAACAAACGACATCCAACAACGCCACCGCGAACATCTCCAACTCCGGCGATAATCAGCATTGAATTGTCAAACTAAAGAACCGACCCCTTTACGAACGCGCAGAAGAATTTTCAGCTATCGGCTTGACAAGATCTCGACTCGAGGTCTTTATCGAACAAGAGAAAGGGACTGGGCAATCAGAGACGTGCTGCCCGGTTCGGAGAATACAATCATGAAAAAAATCAGCGCTTTGAAACTAGTGGGGATTCTGCTGATCGCTAACTGCAATCTACAGGCAATCGAAGATCTTCAAATCACTGTCCAGCAAGATGACGTGGTCCTGAGCTGGCCTTCAACCGCCGGAGAAATTTATCTCATCCAGTATCGGGAAACTCTTAGCCCGAGCACGCCTTGGACTTTCCTCTCCAGCAACCATCCGCCAGACACCGGGACCAATCGAACAACATTCATCCATCAAGCGGTTGTTACGATTCCCGGCCCGCAAGGTGGTGGCGGCGGTGGAGGTGGCGGAGCTCCACCATCACCAAGTTTTGCTCAAGTGTCCGGGGGGATGTCGGCTGATCCAATGAGAGAACAACGAATAGCGTTGCTCTCAAAAATGAAACTCCCGCCGGTGCCATGGGATTCCCGATTTGTGCTGCCACCCAGTCCGATGAACAAGAGCAGCCTGATGCTTAACAGCAACAACTCGCCTTCCCCACAGGGAAACTCTGGAAGCACCGGAACCTGCGGGTTCTATCGCGTCGTTCGGGAAGGCATCCATGCCTTCAATATTGCCGACAATGCTATTTTAACCGGTCGTGAGTTGATTCAATTTGAAGTCGGGGTAGACGACCCTGAACCCTTTGCCGGGGTGTTTGCTCATACGACAAGCGGTCCGCTGCCGGGAATGGATTTTCTCAGCGAGACCAACGGTTTTCTTGAAGCCGGCTGGGAGACTTTCCAGGAAACCAATGGGACTTACGAAGTTGTCTGGTCCGGCAGTTTTGGACCCGAGTATCTTCCGGTCACCAAGACCAATACGATTCAAATAGCGAACGACATCTGGTTTCCAGAAGGCGGCTGGTATGTGGCCGGAGATGCCTTGCGCGTACTGGTCCAGACCATTCATACCAACGGATCATGGTCGGCAAGTATTTTTGATCAGGACCACAATCTGATCAGCTCGTCTCTACTGGGAGCAGTAGACCAAAATGGAATCCTCGCTCTGGCAGGTGATCCGAATCCAGCTCCTGGATTTAGCTTGGCCTTGTTTAACAACGGGACTCCGTTGCCCTACACCGGCTACATCGTTGAATTAACGGTCAATCCGCCGCCACCAAGTCCTCAAGGGCCGGGCAATCAGTCCCAGCTGGTGTATACCAACTGGGTCGAGCTGCCGAAATGGGATGGACACACGATTTTTGCTATTGGCTACATGCCGACTTTTGGCAGCCCGCAAGGCGGGGCAAGCAGTCAGGACGCGCTGAATTTGCAATTTATGATTCACGATGTTTACAATGTTGCAGAGGCAAGGGGGCTCGGTCCGCAGGTGGTCCGCGGAACCCATGCGGCCCCGTTCGAGATCAACGGTCCTCCCGATTGGGCGCAGTTGATCATAGATTTGCGTGTGCACGACGTAAGAAACTTTTACTACTATGGACACGGTGACCCCGATTTCATCGGGGAGAACAACTATTCAAATCAGATCGATTGGTTCACTCTAAATCAGGCACTCGGAAACTTCTGGGGAAACACAAACCGCCACCCGTTCCGGTTCGCTTTTCTCGACGGCTGCCTAACAGCCAACGGGAATCTCCCGACCGCTTTTGGCATGCCGCGAAAAGCGGTGCCGTTGGCATTTTTTCAGGGTTGGGGAATTCGTGAACGGGCATTCATGGGGTGGAGCGGCTATGTTCTCAACAGCTGGATCACATTCAACCAACAGCATGCAAATTTTGTTGCCAATCTGTTTAGTGAATGGGGAGAAGGAAATACGATTCGACAGGCGCGGGACCTCGCGGCGGGCAACCCACAGGGTTCACTCTGGGCCAATGTTCAGGAGAATCTCAAGATCTACGGTTTTGAAGGACTCTTAATCAACGATTAAGTAATTATGACGAACATACTGATGCTACAGAAATACGCTCTGAGCCTCATACTCAGCAATGCCAACGTGACGTGCGAGAGCTTGGGATTGGATCTGGCTGTACCGCTCACTACCAACGAAGTTACTTTCCTACAGTATTCCCCGAAAACCAATGGAATCTCGGGACGGGCAAGGTTTTTGGATCGATATGAATTCATCGTCAATCACAGTAAATTTCAGACGTTTCGTGACTTGAACTATTGGGAAGCATCGAAGACCAAACGGCCTGAGAATTCTGTTGAATCACCGGGGACCGCTTTGTCGACAGAAGAAGTCGAAGGGATTGCTCGCGGAGCCATACGCTCGTTGGGTTTCAAGGAACAAGAGCTCAATCTGAAAGAACCCCCGACCGTTAACCAGCTACAATACATCGGTCCGGGTGGCGAGGTCGTAAAGTTGCCTCAATATGATGTGAGGTGGCGTCCAGCTCCCGGCTATGCTGGCTTGGTCGAAATTCAAGTATCCAGTATTACGAAGAAACCGACTGAGATATTTATTCCATGGTGGACAATTCCGCCTGTAGATTTGCCCGATGGCTACGACAAACTTCTCAGCGAAGATATTCTGGAGCAGAAAAACAAAAAGGGTGTTCCAGACGAGAATGAAGGCAGTTCGGAATTAATGCTGCCCAGATCAGAAATTGAAAAAGTAAAATCGGAATCGAGCGCAGATTAGAGATTGTGCTTCTCCCCCCCACGAGCCGCACCGCAACCCGTGCCGCAGGATTGTTTGGCAGCGCGGGATCTTGCTGTTGCTGCCTCAGTGCCTAATCCACCGCCGCATCCACCTCAAACCGGCTGCCGCCTGTGACAAACGTCACATCCGCGTGCTTTGGTTTGTTCGCCATGTTTGATCCGTACAGCCGCACATCCGTGGGCGCGTTCGCGTAGATGGATTCCGCCGCTGCCAGGCTCGACACCAGCACGCAATCTTTCAGCGTCGGTCCGTCCACGCCTTCGATCTGAATCGCACGCACGCCAGCCGCGAACACCGTCGTCACGATCCGCGCACCGTTGATTCGCAGTGCCACCGGGTCCGCCACAAAGAACAGTTTCACACCATGCGATCCGTTCGACTCGATCAAACGCGCGTTCACTTCGTTCGTGCCGCCATAGGCCAGGATGCCCGACAGCGTGTCGCTGTGAATCGTGGTTGCCTCGATCACATTGGTGCCGCCACCCAGCACGACGCCCGCGCCGGTCGACGCCTTGATGCTGTCCACGCGGATCTCGTTGGAGCCACCAGTCAGCTCAACACCCGTGGCACCCGAGAGAATCGTCGTTGCCCGAAGCCGCGCCGTGCCGCCCGTAAAGGGGTCGGTTCTTGAGTTTGACAACTACCATCCGGCGGGAGTGATTCTCCGGTTTGCGGCGTGATGCACTGGCGGCCAATGTTGCGGGTTCCGTTTTCATCCGGGCATGAACCTGATCTTTCCCATCCCAGAAGT
>JBDNGP010000223.1:0-6632 GCA_041689265.1 Verrucomicrobiota bacterium | reverse complement strand
GGCCTCAAGTCTGGAACTTTCGTCAGCCGCAGCCTGAACACCCTTTGACAAACACAACCACCCGACTAAAGTCCCCAAACACCCGCTGACATCCCACTTAAAAGCCTCCAACTTTGGCTCCGCCTCCTCTGCCACCTTAGACAATCCTGGCAAACTCGAACCACGGCTCAGACTTCATCTTTTCGAACATCCCGTTGCAGGAGCAGTACTCCGCAATCGCTTCGTAAGATTCTGTCACAAGTAATTTGTTCAGGCTTGGGAGGAACCATACCAAAGCTTCTTTACGAGAGTCATCGTCGGCCAGCACGTCGGCAAACCTCGAAGCATCAAACTCGAAATTGCCAATTGCTTGTTTGTTCCGTTTGAGAATCTCCGGGGCCTCCTCAGAATTCAGCAGCACCAAACTGGCATATCCCGCTGTAAAAGTGCTGCCAATTGCTTTGAGCAACTTTAGGGTAAACTCTTTATCTATGTTCTTCATGTGCGGTAGTTCGGTCGACGTAGCGTTGTTTGCCTATCGTCACGAAACGCTGCAACTACACCACGCGACCACTTGCTTTGAATTAAATGGCCGTCCTTAACGCTGGAGTATCAAACCGCCGTCAGATCCTTCAATATGAACGGTTCAAACTCAGATCGGAAGTGGGGCGGGATACGGGCTTTGAAGGTCGCCATTTCACCTTCGTAATTGCGTTCCACGATCTGCGCCACTTCGTGCAGTCGGGCGATCACCGCCGACTTGTCGTGCGGCACGTGGAGTTCCACGAACTCACGCAACGGCCGGAGCTGCGCGCCGAGCTCGGCCAGGAGTTCGGGAATCCCCAGACCGGTCTTCGCGGACACGGCGACCGCGTTGGGAAACCGGTCGCGATATTTCACGACCAGTTCATCTCCGTCGAACCGGTCCAATTTGTTGAAGACCATCAGCGTCGGTTTTTCGGACACGCCGAGCTCTTTTAGCACATCGTCAACAGCGGCGATCTGATCCTCGGCTTTCGGATGACTCAGGTCGACGACGTGAACCAGCAGATCGGATTGCACGACCTCTTCCAGCGTCGCCTTGAACGACTCGACCAGGCCGTGCGGCAGTTTGCGGATGAATCCCACGGTATCGCTGAGCAACACGTTTTGATTCGTTGGCAGTTGGAGCCGCCGTGTTGTCGGATCAAGCGTGGCAAACAATTTGTCCTCTGCAAAAACATCCGCGCCGGTCAGCTGGTTCAGCAACGTCGACTTGCCCGCGTTGGTGTAGCCGACCAGCGAGGCGATGGGCCACTGGTTGCGCTGACGTCCGGCGCGCTGGGTTGCCCGCTGTTTCTCCACTAAAATCAGATCGCGCTTGATGCGATCAATGCGCTCACCAACTTTTCTACGGTCAACTTCAAGCTGAGATTCACCTTCGCCGCCGCGCATGCCGATACCGCCTTTTTGCTTGGACAAGTGAGTCCAGTATCGGGTGAGGCGCGGCAGCAGATGTTGCAGCTGTGCAAGCTCGATCTGCAGCTTGCCCTCCCGCGTTCGGGCGCGTTGAGCGAAAATGTCGAGAATCAACTGCGTGCGGTCGAGAACCTTGCACTCGCAAATCTTCTCCAGATTGCGACTTTGCGCGGGCGACAGCTCGTCATCGAAGATGATCGTGTCGATGTCCTGTTCCTTGCAAAGTGCGCCAAATTCACCGGCCTTGCCCCTGCCGATAAACGTTCCGGCGTGCGGCGAGTCGAGTTTCTGCGAACCCTGCCCGATGACTTCCGCGCCGGCGGTCGTGGAAAGTTGGGCGAGTTCCTCCATCGAGTCCTGCAGTTGCCAGGTGGGCTGGCTCTTCAGCTCGACGCCGACGAGGAACACCCGCTCGGTCTTTTGATTGGCATTGGTGACGAGTGATTTCAAAATGTCGCGACGGCGAAGATAACAGGTTCCAACCGCCTGAAAAGCGGACAATTTAAAAATGAATGGCCACTGCAACACTTCCTCCTTTTCGCCGGGCACCCGCCTGCCTATCGTGCGCCGATGCGCAAGCTGCGAATTTTGATGCTGGGCCTGATCCTGTCCCTCCTGGCAATGCCCTCACAGGCCGCCGACAAGAATTGGGATACCTATCTCGGCGACAAATCCAGCAGCCAATACTCCACCCTCCGCCAGATCACCCGCCGCAATGTCGAAGGCCTTGAGGTCGCGTGGACGTATCGGACGGGTGATTCGGACGGACGTTCTCAGATCCAATGCAACCCGCTCATCATCGACGGCGTGATGTACGGCACGACGCCGAAGTTGAAATTGTTCGCGCTGAACGCAGCAACTGGCGAGGAACTCTGGAAGTACGATCCGTTCGCGGACGGCGGGGGAGGCGGCGTCAATCGCGGGCTCGTTTACTGGGCCGACGGAGGAGACAAACGAATCCTTTACGCCACCGGTCATTTTCTCATCGCCGTCGATGTCGGCACGGGAAAACCCGTCGCCTCGTTTGGCGACAAAGGACGCGTGAATCTGAAGGACGGACTGGGGCGCAATGTCGACAACCTTTCGCTGGTCGCGAACACGCCCGGCGTGCTCTATCAGGATTTGCTGATCATGGGCATGCGGCTTGGCGAAGGTCCAGCCCCCGCCGCTCCGGGTCACATTCGCGCCTACAATGTTCGCACCGGCAAACTTGAGTGGCGGTTCAACACCATCCCGCAACCCGGCGAATTTGGTTACGACACCTGGCCGCCGGAAGCCTACAAAACCATCGGCGGCGCCAATGTCTGGACCGGAATGGCCGTCGATGTGGAGCGTGGCATCGTGTTCTGCCCGACCGGTTCGGCAGCGTTCGATTTCTGGGGTGGCGACCGGATTGGACAGGACCTGTTCGCGAACTGTCTGATCGCAATCAATGCCGCCAACGGCAAACGCATCTGGCATTATCAATTCGTTCACCACGACTTGTGGGACCGCGATCTGCCCGCGCCGCCGAATCTTGTCACGGTTAAACATGACGGAAAAAAGATTGACGCCGTCGCGCAGGTCACGAAGAGCGGTCACGTGTTTCTGTTCAACCGCGTCACTGGCGAACCGCTTTTTCCAATCGAGGAAACTCCGGTGCCGCCGTCCTATTTGAAGGGCGAAGCCGCGTGGCCAACCCAGCCGATTCCAACGAAGCCAGCTCCGTTCGCGCGTCAGCTTTTCACGTTCAATGACATCACCGACATTTCGCCCGAAGCGCATCGCGCCGTGTTGAACCGGTTTTCACAGGTGAAAGCCCACGCGCCGTTCATGCCGCCGAGCGAGGAAGGCACGATTATTTTTCCTGGCTTCGATGGCGGTGGTGAATGGGGCGGCGCGGCAACCGATCCTGATGGAATTCTCTACGTGAACGGGAACGAAATGCCGTGGATTTTAACAATGATGGAATCGAAGGGCACAGGTGGCGAACCGCTCTCGACCGGCGAGGGAATCTACACACAGATCTGCGCGGCCTGTCACGGGCTGGATCATAAGGGCAACGCGGCACAAGGCGTCGCCTCCTTGATCGGCGTTGACCAACGGTTGAAGAAACAGGACGTCATCAACCTGATTCAAACCGGCAAGGGCGTGATGCCGTCCTTCGGTTTTCTCAGCGACGAGCAGAAAGTGGCCGTGGCCGATTTTCTGTTCGGCAAAGCGAAAGCGGATGACGGCAGCAGCAAAGTCGATTTGGGAGGTGACGATTCGCTCGCAACGAGCCCTTACACGCACACCGGTTACAATCGCTGGCTGGACCCGAACGGTTATCCGGCCGTGAAACCGCCGTGGGGCACGCTCAACGCCATCGACCTCAACACGGGCGAATACAAATGGTCCGTGCGACTCGGCGAGTTCCCGGAGCTGACCGCGAAAGGGATTCCGCAAACCGGCGCCGAGAACTACGGCGGCCCCATCGTCAGCAACGGCGACATCGTGATCATCGCTGCGAGCAAGGACGGACACATCCGCGCGTTCGACAAACGCAACGGCAAGGAGCTTTGGAAACACAAACTGCCCGCCGGCGGCTACGCAACTCCCGCCACGTATGAAGCGGGCGGACGGCAATACATCGTGATTGCGTGCGGTGGCGGGAAAATGGGAACGCCGAGCGGCGATTCCTACGTGGCGTTTGCGCTTCCGAAGTGAACGACTAGCAGAGTGCAATGAACCCGACAACGACAACGAACTTATCCGGCAACGTGTTGCCGGCATCTTGCCGGCAATCCCCGGACCGCGCCACCGCCGGTGACGCAGCAAGCTCCGAACTTCGAATGGGAAATGTTTTTCAAGGAAGGGTCCCGCCTCCGGTATCCAGGCCTTCTGCGAGATCGGAGGTCGCGCGCTCCGCCGGCTTCACCTTGATCGAACTGCTCGTCGTCATTGCGATTATCGCTGTCCTCGCCGGATTGTTGTTACCCGCACTCGCACGCGCGAAAGGCACCGCCCGAAAGTCGGCGTGCATTTCCAACCTGCGCCAGCTTGGCCTCACGTGGAGGTTGTATCTCGACGATCATGATTCCCGTTTCCCCGACCGTCGCGACCTGAAAGATTCTCTCCCCGGTGGTTACAAGCCGTGGACCAGCTGGCCCCGAAGTGATCCGCGCGCCGGATGGGCGGCTGTCGTTCTCAAAAATTACCTGCCGAAGTCCAAGATCTTTGAGTGTCCCTCAATCGATTCAGGCCCGTTGCGAAAAGCGGTTCAAGTACATCAGTCCGGCGGATTCGACACCAACACTGCGCCCGATGTGAACTACTGGATGTGGCGATTCGACCAGACGACGGACCCGGTGCCGCTCGATAATTTCTGGGGAAAACCGGACGAGCAGTGTGCGCCTGACCTGCGCGAAGAAAACAGTCCGTTCATCGGCAGTCCGGCGGGGCCAGTGCAGGTCGAGCTGGCGGTGGACCCGTATTTCCCGAACACCGTCCGCAGTCTGCCCGACGATATTCGCGGCTGGTCAGCGCATCTCGGTGGTCGCAACCGGCTCATGCTCGACGGCCACGTTGAACATTTCAAAGACAAGCGAACGCGGTGAGCCTTCAGCGTCAGCGTTTCGGGTGACCTTTAGGCCGCTGCCCGGCGAACGGGAGTACGTCGGGAACGACGGCGACTCCGCTGGTCAATTTCAACGGCGTGGGGGCCCCGGGGATTTCATAGGTCAACTCCACCAGAAACGCCGTCCAGCCTTGTTTGGGTTTCGGCACCTGCGCGGTGATGACGCCGGCGGCATCGGCCGTGATATCGCTGCTGGTCCACACTTTGCCGAGGGTTTCCAGGCGGAAATCACGCGCGTCGGGATTGGTGGCCTGCCAGAGCAGAATTTTCACCGGCTTGTCCTTGAGGTGCACGTTGATGGAGCCATGCGCCCAGTCCACCGCCCAGTCGAACTGCGGCAGCGGTTTGTTGTTGGCGATGGCGTACTGCCACGCGGCGAGCGTTTCGATTGCGTCGGTGCCATCCAGTCCGTGGTCGGCGTTGGGAACGTAGCGGATGTATTTCGGCCCCTTCAATTCGTCAAAGTAAAAGCGGTGCGAATCCGGCAGGAAAAACTGATCGCCGGTCGCGTTGATCATCAGTTTGGGCAGCGTGAGCTGGTCGCGGTATTCGTACGGTTCGACGATCTTCAAAAGCTTCTGATACTCGTCCATGTCCTGCCATTCCATGATGCCCTGCTCGACGTAGTTGCCCACCGCCGGTGCGTAAAATCCGTAGGCCTCCCAATGATGTTTGAAGGACGGCGCGATGTTGAGCATGTCGATCACGATGGGCGCGATCGCCACCACCCGCTTGTCAACGATGGCCGTGGTCCAGGTCGTCCACCCGCGCTTGGAACCGCCGGCCACGACGAATTTGTCGATCTTCAATCCGCCCTGTTCCGCCTTGCCCAGAAAATCAGTGACGGTGTCCATCGCGCGAACGGCGCTCTTGGTCATCGGCAGCCGGGCCAGCCATTCGTCGCCCCCGCCGCGCAGAAACTGGTCCCAGCCGTACGCGATCAGATCGTCCTCAACACGCTCGACGCCGGCGCCGTGAAAAATCAGCGGCTGATTGGGAACTTGTTTCAGTTCGATGACAACCGACTTGGTGGCCGCCGCCACCCGGGCGATGCTACGGTCTGCTGTTGGCAGTTCGTTCTCCCGGTTGGCGCCACCGCCGATGAACAACAGGGCCGTGTCGTGCGCGACTTCTTTAGGCCGGGTGATCACCAGCCAATGCCACCAGTTCGTGTGGTTCACTTCGTTCGCCGTCAGCCATGACTGTGAAGTCATCTTGATAATGTACGTCGCCCCCGTGTCCGAGCGCTCCGTCTTGACCAGCTCGTAATGATAGGCCGGATCAGGGGTGCGGACGTATTTTTCCAGCGCGGTCTCCGCAAAGGCACGAGGGCCGAGAAGGATGGCGACGAGCAGGGGGAGAACGAGGCAAAGCAGTTTTTTCATGGGCGACTTTTGAAAATGATATCGAGCAACGGCTGAAACGGCGAGCAAATTTGGAACAATGGGTGCCCCACCCCCGGGCTCTTTTCTCTGAGAGGATAAAGTGATGGTGAGGAGGGGTGAAACTTTGGGCTGAACAAAAAGCGTAAAAAGGGGGGCCTTGGAATGGCATGAAAGAGTCCACTACAATGAATTAACAGGGAGAGAACCCACTC
>JBDNGP010000222.1:0-13756 GCA_041689265.1 Verrucomicrobiota bacterium | reverse complement strand
GGAAACGTTACGCTTGCTCGTCAGCGCGATGAGTTCTTGTCTCTCCTCCTTGTTCAAGCTGATCGGGGTTGTTGCTCGTGCCATGCCCAACGCTAACACAACACATTCCAATGCACACTATTTTATGGGCCGATGCACTAGGGCCGGTCGCGAGCGGGATCAGCATCTGGCCGCCGGTCTGGGAGGACTGCATCGTCGCCCGCAGCGAACTGCTGGACGTGTGGACCCGCGCGCTGGATTCCGTTCCCTGACCACAGATTCCGGCGGCCAAAGATTGCCAATACGGCCGAACTCATTATTCTTTCCTTGTTCCATTGAAAGATTTCCAAAAAGCAGACCGGCGTTAACCTCAGAAATATTAATCATGCCCACACTCACACCAGAACAACTCGCCGCTTACGAGCGCGACGGTTACATCATCGTCCGCGGCTTGTTCACGCGGGAGGAGACCAGGCTGCTCGGCGAAACGGCGCATCACGACAACGCGATGGACAAGGCGTCATCTTCGATGGATGACGGCAGCGGGAACAGCGTTCGGCTGGCGTTGTGGAATCATCCCGGCGACGGCGTTTACGGTATGTTCGCCCGCTGCAAACGCGCGGTGGATTCCGTCGAACAACTCCTCGGCGACGAGGCGTATCATTATCACTCCAAGATGATTCTGAAGGACGCCAAGATTGGCGGCGCGTGGGCATGGCACCAGGACTACGGCTACTGGTATCAGAACGGCGTGCTCTTTCCGAACTTGTGCAGCGTGATGATCGCGGTGGACAGGGCGACGGTGGAAAATGGCTGCCTCCAGGTCTTGAAAGGCTCCCACAAGCTGGGACGCGTGAACCACGTTCTGTCCGGCGATCAGGCGGGTGCGGATCTTGAGCGGGTTGAAGAAGCGAAGAAACGCCTGGAGCACGTCCACGTCACGCTTGATCCGGGAGACGCGCTGTTTTTCCACGCGAACCTGCTGCACGCGTCTGCCGCGAACAATTCCGATCACGCGCGCTGGGCGTTGATCTGTTGTTACAACGCGAAGTCAAACGATCCCTACAAGGATTCGCATCACCCGCGTTACACCAAGCTGGAGAAGGTCGATGACGTGAAGGTGTTGGAGGTCGGCCGCGACGACGCCAAACGTTCCAAGGTCGCGTTCGCCAATCTCGTCGCCGAGGACACCAGTGCCAAAAGTCTCGCTGGCACCAAGGCATAACCGCTCCGTCACTTTATGAAACTGGGAATCATCAACAGCGCGTTCGGCCAAGCCGGCGTCGACACCAAAACCGGCCTCGAACACATCGCCCGCATCGGCTTCGATTCGGTGGACATTTTCGCCGAGGCGTTAACCATCACCGAGGATGAAAAGAAGCTCATCGAAACGACGTGCACGAAGAACAAGCTTCCCATCACGTCCGTCGTGGTGGTCTCCGCCGGACTGATTGACTTCAACGATCCGGTCCGCGATTTCCACGTCGCGCGCACCAAGAAATTTGTCGATCTCGCAGAACGGTTCAACGCGAAAAACATCCTGCTCGTGCTCGGCGAATACATCTGGCAGCGCGAAGTCATCCCACCCGAGGCGCAATGGCAGTGGGCGGTCGAGAACACGCAGAAGATCGGCGACTACGCGGCCGAGCTGGGTATCGACGTCGCACTCGAACTCGAACCGTTCCGGCTGAGCTTGCTGAACAATGTGAAGGAGATGGTCCGCTTCATCGACGATTGCGCGCACCCGAACGTGAAGGCCAACATCGACATCAGCCACCTCGTGCTCGCCGATGTGTCGCCTGCCGAATTAGTCTCGCTCAAAGGCAAGGCCACTCACGTTCACATCAGCGATTGCGACGGCAAAGTTCACGGCGATCTCCCGCCGGGCCACGGCATTGTGAAATTTTCACCGTACCTTCAGGCGATCAAGGAACTGGATTTTGACGGATCGATTTCATTGGAACTCGAATACTCGCCCGATCCGTCGAAGATCGTCGAGTGGGTGGAAGAAGCCTACACCGCGACCGCTCAATTGATGGAGCGGGTCGGCCTTCGCGGTTGATCAAATCAGGAACCTGACATGCCAGACGACGACGATTACGGACTGAGCCCCGGGAAGCAGCGGAAAACCATCGCCGCACCAGCGGTTGATTACAAACCGCACAAACCGAAGAGCTACAATCCAAAGATCGGACTAATCGGAGCCGGCGGCATCAGCGAGTTTCACCTCAAGAATTACAAGATCTGTGGATTCGATGTCGCTGCCATTGCGAGCCGCACCCGATCCAAAGCGGAAGCGAAGCGCGATCAGTTTTATCCGGCCGCCGACGTTTACGACGACTATCGTGAGCTGCTCAAACGCGACGACATAGAGGTTGTCGACGTGACGCCGCACCCCGCCGACCGGTTGCCTATTCTGCGCGATGCGCTGGAAGCGGGAAAACACGTGCTCAGCCAGAAACCCTTCGTGCTCGATCTTGATGGCGGCGAACAACTCGTCGCGCTCGCGGAGAGAAACGGGTTGAAGTTTGCCATTAATCAGAATGGACGCTGGGCCCCGCACTTCAGCTATTTGCGCAACGCGATCGCCGATGGTTTGATCGGCCGCGTTGTCTCCGTTGATTTCTCGCTGCAATGGGATCAGACGTGGATCAAGGGCATTCCGTCGTTCGAGAAGATCCGGCACATGGTCCTCTTTGATTTCGCCGTCCACTGGTTTGACATCACATGCTGCTTCATGGCGGGTCAGACGCCGACCGGCGTGTTCGCCTCGGCCGTGCGTTATCCCGAACAAATCTATCAGCCGCCCGCGCTGGGTGCCGCCATCGTCGACTATCCGGAAGCACAGGTTCGCGTGGCCTTCAACGCCCACACCCGGCTTGGTGAAGAAGACGTCACCACCGTCGTCGGCACGAAAGGAACGCTTCGCACGCGGGGTCCCGGTTTGAATGATCAACCTCAGGTGGAAGTTCATCTGGAAAACGGTTCCGTGAACGTGCCGTTGCAGGGAAGCTGGTTTGAATCTGGATTTCAGGGAACGATGGGTGAACTCCTGTGCGCCATCGAAGAAAACCGCGAACCCGTTCACAGCGCCCGCAACAACCTCAAATCCCTGGAACTCTGCTTCGCCGCACTTCACAGCGCCGACACCGGGCAGGTCGTGAGGCCCGGTGCCGTCCGACAGTTGCTGGAGTGACCTAGTCGGTGCTGTTGAGCCGGGCCCCAGCTGGAACTCGTTCGTTCTCTGTTTGGTCAGGTGAGCGTGTTGTTTGATTGTTTATTTGTGGATCAATTGAATGGATTTCCGTCATCAAACCGTCATTCTTTGGACATGCAATTTCTCAAAAATTCGATTGTTACTGTTGTGGCGGCGACCGTTGTTTTGTCTTCGTTCAACGTGGCTGCGGCGGACGATTGGAAACCGCTGTTCAACGGCAAAAACCTCGATGGCTGGGTGCAGCACGGAGGAAAGGCTGCTTATCGCATCGACGGGAATGCGATTGTGGGAACCACCGCGCCGAACACTCCCAACTCCTTCCTGTGCACGGAAAAGGACTACGGCGATTTCGAGCTGGAGATCCAGTTCAAGGTGGATTCACGCATGAACTCCGGGGTGCAGTTTCGCAGTGTGCGGTCTGAGACCCCGCTCGTCTATGATTTCAACGGCAAGGAATACAAAGTCAAAGCTGACGTGGTGCATGGCTATCAATATGAGATTGATCCGTCGGATCGGAAATGGACGGCGGGCGTATTTGACGAGAGCCGCAGGGGATGGTTGTTCAACCTGAAGGAGAACCCCGAAGCCGGCGCGGCCTTCAAGAAGAACGAATGGAACCAGTTGCGCCTGTTGGTTCAGGGAGATCATATCCAGACGTGGATCAACGGGGTCGCCGCCGCTGATTTTCATGATGACCTGACGCCGAACGGTTTCATCGCGCTTCAAGTCCACGGTGTGGGCGACAAAAAGGAGCCGATGGAGATCCGCTGGCGCGACATCAGGCTCAAGGCGCTCGATCCGGTGAAGAAGGACTGAGGTTGAAACGCTCCGCGCAGGGCACATAGGACAGGATTTCATCCTGTCTCGTGGGCGGCAAATGCACAACCGGTAGTGAGTATCGTTGGTCGGATAATTGGACCCGTGCCCGGTTTTTTTTCGGTCGCAACGAGACAGGTTGGAAACACTGTCCTACGAACGGCGCGCCGACATGAATACCGACGCGCAAAAACTCCACGCCCGGGGGGTTGTTCCAGCGTAAGACGAAGAAACTTTCGATCACTATTTCGCCGGCGAAAACACCAGACAGACGGGCGTTGGGACGTTGATCGATTGACCTGTCATGGTGAGTTTTCCGGATTGCGGATCGATCTTGAAAATGGAGATGGTTCCGGACTCCTGATTGGCGGCCAGCAACCAGTTGCCGGACGGATCAATGTTGAAGTTGCGCGGTGTTTTTCCACCGGTTGGTTGGCGTTGGATTGATGTCAACGTGCCCGTGTCTTCGTCGATGCTGAACACGGCGATGCTGTCGTCGCCACGGTTTGACGCGTAAACAAACCGGCCATTGGGATGAACGAAGATTTCCGCCGTGCTGCTGTTTCCTTCGAATGATTCCGGAAGCGTTGAAACGGTCGTTCGTTCTTTCATGGTGCCGGTCTTCGAATCAAACGCAAACGTGGTGATCGTGGATGACATTTCGCTCAGCACAAAAACCAGTTTGCCATTCGGGTGGATCGCGAGATGCCGAGGACCCGAGCCGGGCTTGACGGTCGCGAAGGGTGGATTCGCGGGTTTGAGTTTGGCGTTGGTATCGTCGAATTCGTAGATCAACACCTTGTCCATTCCGAGGTCGGGGACGAGGGCGAGCCGACTGGCGTGATCCAGATAAACACCGTGCGCGTGCGGACCTTTTTGCCGCTGCGCATTCACGCTCGATCCCTGATGCTGGATGAAGGAGCCCTGTTCGCCCAACCGGCCGTCGGTTTCGAGCTGATAGGAAATGACGCTGCCACCGCCGTAATTCGCGACCAGAATGCCACCCCCTTGCCGATCGACGAACAGGTGGCATGGTCCGCCACCTTTTGTTGGTCTGGAATTCAGCGCCGTCAGTTCGTGGTTCTTTCCAATCTTGAACGCCGACAGGCCGCCACCTTTTTCGCCGTTGAATTCGGACGTCTCATTGACGGCGTAGAGGTGGTCGCCATTTGGGTGGAGCGCCAGAAATGACGGGCTCTCGGTTTCCGCCGCGAGCCGGGCCGGGCCGGATTTTCCCGTGACGGGATCAAATTCAAACGCGTAGATGCCCTTGCTTTCTTTCCCGGTGTAAGTCCCGACGTAAACGGTGACCGGCTGCGCCGCCGCAAGAGCGGAGACAAAGGAAACGGCCGCTGCGGTGGTTACGCCAAGAATGAACCGAAGAAATCTGCTGAATGGAATCATGCGAAACGAATAGTGCCGCCCGCCGTTTCTGGCAAGCTCTAGATTCAGCGACGGTGGGATTGAAAGCGAGCGGTGGGTAGGGACCGTCGCTCTGCGCGGTCCGCCGATGGGCTTTGAGATTTTCGAATCGTTCCGCGCTCGGTGTGGTTGTATTCCTGTCCGACTTCGGACGGCGCGCGCAGAGCGACACGCCCTACCATCCGAGGTAATACTAAGCCGACGGTCGTCGCCTCATCTGTCGGCTCTTTCACATCTTTTTCTTCTTTTGACCCACGCTTTCAAACGCACCCCTTCCGCGACGGATCGGACGGGGGCTGTTGAATAGCTTCTGTTTCGCCTTCGCGGTTTCGGTGCCCTCCTGTTCAGAAGAATGGTTCCAGTTTGGCTCACCTGTGAGGCGCCCAATGAAGCGGGGCGGCGGGCACCCGGTCAATCGATGACCTGCGGAGGGAGATCGAAGACATCTACCACGCCGGTTTCCAGAGAGTATTCCGCGCCGACGACCATGAGTTCCTCCCGTTTGATCAGGCGTTCCAGCGTCTCTGATCCGTGCCGCAGGTGATTAGTCGAGGCGCGGATATTTGCGCGCACGGCGCACTTCAGCAATGCCTCGGGATCGTTTCGCAACGGGGTTTCCAGCAGCGTCTCCACGGCGGGCTGGATGCGGTCCACGATGGAACGAAGGTTCCGCGAACGACCGGCGGTGGGGCGCTCAAGTTGTTCTAAAGTCGCCTGAACGGCACCACAACTGGAATGGCCCATTACCATCACGAGAGCGGTGCCAAACCGCTCAACGACGTACTCAACGCTGCCGACCTGCGAGGGGGCCACGATGTTGCCGGCCACGCGGATGACGAACAGGTCGCCGAGGCCCTGGTTGAACACGAGCTCGGCGGGAACGCGGGAGTCCGAACAGCCGAGGATGATCGCGAACGGCTCCTGACCCGCCACAAGTTCAAGTCGCCGCATCGGGCCGGTATAAGTGGCCGCTCCCTGGACGTCCGCCACGAATTAAAGATTCCCTTCCCTCAACCTTTCGAGTGCTTCGACTGCTGAAATCATTTTCGGCAGTCTGTCGTGCGGGGCTTTGTGTCGCCAAGCAAAACCGTCGGGCTTTCGCACCACTCCGACTTCACCGGATTGGGATTATTCTTGATCGTTTCCGGAGGCGCGATGTCTATTGCTTCACATGACTCTCTTCCGGCCATTTCTTAAAATCACGCTGGGCGTTCTCCTGCTGGCGAACGGCGCGGCGTTGGGCGCGGAACCCGAGGTCCGTGATCCGCATCAATGGGCGAACTGGCGCGGGCCGCTGATGAACGGTCACGCGCCGGAGGCGAAACCGCCAGTCGAATGGAGTGAAGCCAGGAACATCCGCTGGAAAACGGAACTGCCCGGGCTGGGTCACTCAACTCCCGCGGTCTGGAATGATCGGATCTTCCTAACGACCGCGATCCCCGTCGGAGAACCGTTGGCCGAACCCAGACCCGAACTCGCGCCCGGCGCACATGATAATTTTCTCGTGACCAATCGCTACGAATTTGTCGCGCTGGCGATCAACCGCGCCGACGGAAAAATTGTCTGGAAGAAAACGCTGAATGCCGCATTGCCCTACGAGGGCGGGCACTACACAAGCAGCCTGGCCTCCCACTCACCGGCTGCGGATTCCGAGCATGTATTTGCGTTCTTCGGTTCCTACGGCCTTTATTGCCTCGACCATGACGGGGGAGTGATCTGGAAAAAAGATCTGGGTCGTATGCACAGTAAGCACGGCCATGGTGAGGGTAGCTCCCCGGTGTTGTTTGGCGACACGCTCGTCGTCAACTGGGACCACGAGGAGCAATCATTTGTCGTCGCGCTGGACAAGCGGACCGGGATCGAAAAGTGGCGCGTCAAAAGGGAGGAACTGACGTCGTGGGCTTCGCCAATCGTCACAGAAGTGGACGGAAAACCACAGGTCGTCGTCAGCGGAACGCAACGCGTTCGAGGATACGATCTCAAGACTGGCGACAAGGTCTGGGAAGCAGGCGGACTGTCAGCAAATGTCGTCGCCTCACCGGTAGCTGGAAGCGGCATCGCCATATTTGGAAGTAGCTACGAGACGCAGGCCATGTTCGCCGTGCGAATGACTGGAGGCAAAGGCGACATCACCGACAACGACAATGTGCTGTGGTTCCGGCGCCGAAGCACGCCTTACGTTCCCTCCCCTCTACTTTACGACGATGTTGTCTACTACTTGCGGCACTACCAGAATGTTCTGTCTCGCGTGAACATCGAGTCCGGCGCAGATGAAGGAGGCCCTTTTCGACTGGGCGAACTTCGAAACATCTACTCCTCACCGGTCGGCGCGGATGGGCGGATTTACGTCACCAGTCGCGAAGGTCTCACGATTGTCCTCACTCATTCCGCCGAACCGGAACTGCTCGCAATCAACCAACTTGAAGATCAATTCAGCGCCTCGGCTGCTCTTGTGGGTGACGAGATGATTCTGCGCGGTGAGAAGCACCTGTATTCGATCAAACAAGAATCGAGGTAGGGACTTGTGCCGCCGGGGTCGGGCGAGTCTATGAGCGAAACTTACGACCTCCCCCACCCTGTGAACAATTAAGTAACTTTCGTTTCCAAGGAATCCAACCAACGCGATCAAGTGACACAACATCGCCCATTGCTTCGCACTGGCATCGATTTCAATCACTGGCGGCATTTCGTCTGTCATTGTCATCCTTCCGCTAAGGTTTTCGATGGTTTGCACTACGAAACAAAAGAAGCTGACTCTCGAACATCTTGCGAGCTACAAACCTGCAAGTCTTCTACAATCACTGTTGCCAAACCCGAGCGTTCAACGCCGCTCATCTGCACCTGGTCGATTGAACATCCGACAGGTTTTTGGAGCGCGTGCGACGAAGTGGAACGGAGTCGCCGCTTTCGCCGAGACACGATGCAATCAAAGCTCGGTGGAGTATTATTCCAAAGCGGTGATTACGCTGCGCTGCATCACGCGCACTCCACGACGCTCACGCGTTGCTCAAGGCCGTAAGCAATTACCGGGGAATCTCATTCAACGTGTAGTACGCCATCGGGTGCACGAGGGGCTCGCCTTCCATTGACCGAATTTCGTTCAGTTCAAAGTCATGAACATGGCCTTTCACCATGCCTTCAACGACCAGATGAACACTCAATCCATCGTCCGAAACAACTGCCTTAGAAACAATGGGTGTCGTTTGATCCACTTCCGGACTGCCGTAACCGCCCTGATAAATGTGAGTGAACGTCTCGATCTCGAACGAAGCGGGATCGGAAGCGATTTCCCGGGCCAGCGGTTTGGTAAATGTCAGATCAAACCCGTCGTTCGCCGCTCGAATTTCCTTCAGCTCAAACGGCGTCCGACCGTTCCAGTCGATTCGCTGGAGTGCAAACGGGCGAACCCCTCGCACCGGCCAGCCCCGGTTGGTTCCGCCGGTCATCAACTTGCCGTTCGGTCCGAATGCGACCGAGAGCAATCCCGTTCCCATGCCCTCGCGAAACGGATAACAAGCACCCTGCCAGACCCCGTTCACCTCCTCGGTCGTAACGCGCATGACAATCCCGAGCGTGAAATCACAGATGAACATCTGCCCTGCGAACGGGCCGAACTTCCCCTGCGTTTCATCCACCACAAATCCGGAGAGTTGCTGGCCCATTCGGCGATAGGGAAAAACGACGGCATAAGGCACCAACTCGTTGACGCGGCCGCGTTCGATTTCGAGCCGGGACCGTGAGTTTGGAACCACGGGAGCAGCACCAAGATCCGGCGCATCAGGATACCAGTTGAAACTCGCCGGGTGCCCCATGAATCCGCCGGGCTTCAAGTGCTTCAGCGAACCCGAGCCATTCCAAGGACCCTGGCTCTCAGCATAGAACATGACGCCCGCGGAATTGGTCCCGACGCCACACGGACTTCGGATTCCGCTGGCGATCGGGATCGTTTGACCGTCCGGCGTGATCTTGAGTGCCCACCCGCGAAATTTTTCTAACGACTCGTATGACTTCGAAAGACAGAGCGCGACCCAGATATTTCCTTCGGTATCCGGCTTGGAACCGAAGGAAAACTCGTGATAGTTCCGGAACCCCCATTCATCGCTCAGCGTTTCAAATCGATCAGCTCGCTCATCGCCGTCGTCATCCGTAATCCGCGTCACTTCCGTTTGTTGGGTCACGAAGAAACTCCCGTCACGGAACGCGAGACTGGTCACTTCATCCAGTCCGCTAGCGAACAATTCGTAGGTCGGTTCCGGATGTTGATCGAACGCGCCCGTGACCAGGTAAATATCACCACGCCGGGTGCCCACCGCGAGGCGGCCGTCGGGCAACAGCTCAAAACTACTCGCCTCTAGCACCAGTCCGTCGGGGATGGGAACATCGACGATTGGATAATAGCGCGACTCCGCTTCCGTCGTATTCCAGAAGTCCCCCAGGCGCTCGGCCTGAACTGAGCACACGGCAATCGAGCCAGCGATCAAGGCAACGGAAATTTTCATTAGTTTCGTTTTACCAGACATATCGGATCACCAGTTCAGAAACCCCATCGACGAATTGAACAGGCACGCGCAGCTCGCTCTTTCCTTCCCGTTCCACGAGCACAGCTGAATCATTCCTCGGGAATTGAATGGTCAGATCGGTGCCGATTCTGAACGCATTGTTGGACAACGTTTCGATTGATTCGTGCGTGGCGGCTCGAAACACAAGCGGAGCATTCAAATCATTCTGTCCAGCGAATCGGATGGTTCTCTCGAGGCCACCCGGGGGACTTTCGATGAAGTAATCAGTCACCTCAATCTGATCAAACTTGTAGTTGAAAGTGGGGCGGCGCTTCTCATCGAGGGTGTATCCCTTGAACTGAATGTGTTCTGGGCGATCACTCGCTTCTGGCCACACGGCGTCAACGGTTCGCAGACGGATCAACTCAGGTTCGTTCGAAAGATTAATCGGTCGCGCAAGTGGCCGGGCGGTGCCGTGGCCCTGGCTCGTCCACACTCCGGCGGGATCGAGAAACTCGCCTTTCCAGATGGCCGAGAGACACAGCTGTTCCGCGTTGAAAATCAGATTCACCTGCCCCGGGTAGCCGACCCCGATCCCTCGTTTGCCCACGTTCGGATAACTCCGACGCAACATGCGCGCTTCATCCGCCGCAATGATCCGCATGGGCTCACGCTGCAATCCGCGCGGCTCACTCGCGCCGTAACCATCGAGCAGATACGCCCAGATCGACTGGACCTGCGGTTGGGCGTCGCCTTCAAATAGTTCGGTAAAACCGGATTTACCTCCGGCCCAAAATCCTGGCATCAACGTCGTTGGACTGAATCCCTGCGGATCCTGCAGGTAGTGAACGAACCACTCCTTTTTCAGGCGCAGACTCATTTCCGTCAGGTCCACCACCGCCATGCTTCCCGACTTCGTGCCTTTGAACGAATGGCAGGCGATGCAATTGAAGGCCTCGCTGCCGGTGAGTTTTTTCCCGGCA
This sequence comes from Verrucomicrobiota bacterium, assembly GCA_041689265.1. Lineage (GTDB taxonomy): Bacteria > Verrucomicrobiota > Verrucomicrobiia > Limisphaerales > RI-55 > JBDNGP01. The sequence goes on along the minus strand of JBDNGP010000222.1, from coordinate 2,840 downwards.
TTCTTGAAATCATCGAGCGACCCGACCTGCACGTCTTCCACCGCAGGGAGGTCTTCCGTTTCGCCCAGCAACCCGATCAGATGATTCAAGTTGGTCGCGCCAAACTGGGGCATCCGCGTTTTCAGATACGGCCGAACCGGCGCGCCTTCCACCAGGATTTTGCGGATTGCCATCGACTGCAATTTGGCGCCCACATTCGACAACGAGGGAGGAACCCGCCCCTGTTCGCCGATATTCGGATCATCGGTGCCAAACCACACATCGCGGTCGGCCGCAATGCCACCAAAACCGTTCCTCTCGTGGCACGCGACACAATTGAAGCTCAGCATCGTCAGCTGAATTTGCTGCTCGTTGCTCAGTTCCGGAGCGGGCCGGGTCATGGCACTTTTGATCGCGTCGATTTGATCACTGCTCAAGGAATAGTGCGGCCAGTTTCCGGCTTCTCCTGAGAGACAACCGGCGTTCCAATCGGAAATTTCTGTCCGCCTCTGTGTAACGTCGAGTTTTGGATCCTCAACCTGGTGACAGGCAACACAACGGTTCGACACAAAGTCCGCGCGCCCTTTCGAGACGAGCGCTGGATTTGGAGAGTAAGAGTCGCTTCGTGCCTCTTGGTCACGGAGGAGATACGTCGCGATATCCACGGCCTCCTGGTGGGCCAAGCCAAAATCGGGCATGCGTCCGCCCGGACGCACGGCCAGCGGAGCTTTCAGAAACGCGACGAGGCTGGTCAGCGAATACTTTGAGGTGATCGTTCCCAACGGCACCGACCCGGGAATCTCCTGCTCCGGCGAATGACAGGCAACACAGCCGATCGACTCGTAACGCCTTTTGCCGTTTTCTTGTGAACCCGGTTGAATGGTTTCCGCCGGTTCGATGCTGGGTTGAAGCGAGAACAAATACTGAGCGATAGCCTCGGCTGCATCTGCCTTTTCTTTGGTGCTCAGTTGCGTGAGAACATCCGGCATGGTCGCACCAGGCTTGATCGAATGTGGATTCTCCAGATACTGTTTCAGCCAGTCGAAGCTCACACGCGACTGAATATCCTGAAGAGAGGGCGCCGGCTTCGATTGAATCCATCTCGCGTTGTCACCAAGTTCGTGACACGCCGCACAATTCAGTTCACCCACCAAGACCAGCCCTGTTGATAACGTGTCCACCTCCGGGTGGCCCGCCAATCCACCGATCACCGGTGAAGCCGCAGTCGTGCGCGTGGCCATTGCACCGAGCATTAGTAGGCAAACAAGTATCGTTGACGTTTCGGGCTGGAATGCGGGCATGGATGGTTATCAGTTCATCTTCGCTGGGACGTGCTTGAAATATCAACTGACTTCAATCGTTTTGACGAGATTCAATTTTGCACTGAGCGCTCGTAGCAGCCGACGTCAGGAGGATCAAACTCCCATGAACAAACCCAAATGAGCCTCGTCACCTCGTCTGCTACGATGGTCATTGCGGTTCCGACTCGCAATCGAATTCCGAGTCGCGGAGAATGCCACCAATGAGCGCAAGTCGACTATGCCACAGAACTCTGAAATGCTTCGCACAATTGGCGCTGGCGATCGCCACCACTCTTGGAACGGCCGCCCAACACCCCGTTCCGGAAAGCCCGCTCTGGCTGACATATCCGGGGGGTGAAGGTCCCGGCAAAGGCAACCACATCGTTCTCATTGCAGCGGAACAGGAATACCGGAGCGAACAAGCGCTGCCGATGCTTGCGCGCATTCTGTCGGAATCACACGGGTTCGATTGCACCGTGCTGTTCTTGGTCAACGAGAAGGGTGAAGTGGATCCCACGCTCAAGATTCGTTGGGAACAAAAAGGGATCGTCCACAACGTGCCAGGACTGGAGCATCTCCAGAACGCTGATTTGATGATTTTGTTCAGTCGATTGCTCACCCTGCCCGACGAACAGATCGCGCCCATCATCGAGTATCTGGATTCCGGCAAACCCATCATCGGCATCCGCACCGCGAACCATGGTTTTCTCGAAAACTTTCCCTACGAGAAGAACGGCAAGAAAGTTCAGTTTGGAAACGATATTCTGGGCGGCACCTTCCTGAGTCATCACGGAAACTGGCACGCCGATTCGACCCGTGGAATCATCGTCGAGGAACAGAGAGACCATCCGATTCTCACCAGTGTCGACGACATCTGGGGACCGTCCGACGTCTATCGAACGTATCCTGAAGGCGAAGCTCTTCCCGACGATTGCACCGCGCTCGTCTTTGGACAGCCGCTGATGGGACGCAGCCACGACGAGGCGATTAATCCGAAGAAAATTCCGTTACCCATTGCCTGGACCAAAACCTGGCGAACCACCACCGGAAAGGACGCGAATGTGTTCCACCTCACCATGGGCAGCGCACGAGATTATCAGAGTGCCGGGCTCCGCCGAATGACCATCAACGCCGTCTACTGGTGCCTCGACATGTCAGACAAAATCTCCGCCGACAGCAGCGTGGATATCATCGGTGAATACGAACCGCTGGAGAGCGGGTTCAATTATGAGAAACTCAAGGTGATACCGAAGAAACCTGCAGCCTACCGATAGGATTTCCTCATCAATGGTAGGCAGGGCTGGGTTCTCGGTGCCGGCCTTTTAGCGTGAGGGAGGCCGGAGGCATCTCAGCCGGTAGTCGGTGGTTGAGTCCGCAAGCGCGGACGACACCACCGGACAACGTCAAATCCACGCCGCATCCTAAGAGCCTGTCCGAAAAAGGAGTGACCGAAAAATTCGTGGAAAATGTGATCGGTCCAGATCGTTTTGATTGACACTTCGGGCTTGAAAAAACTTTTTATTTTTGGCGCAGCCCACTTGAGGCGATGAACATCGTCTC